>JAESTY010000264.1 GCA_016763355.1 Immundisolibacteraceae bacterium | reverse complement strand
TAGCCAGTGCCGGATGGGCATCACGCCAGTTGATATCGGCGTGGCGAAAATCGAGATATTCAAGCATAGCGGCGGCGGTTATCTGGGCGATGGTGATGGTTTCATCGAAGGCTTCGACCAGGGGTTCAAGCTGGACTAATCCGCGGCTGATCGCGCTGCGTTGACGATCGACCCAGGGCTGCCACTGAATCTCTTCGGGCCGAAACAACTCCATTCGCGCGCTTACCGCCGCATCAAGAATGCCGTTAGCCAAATAGGTGGTGCGCAGAATCTGCTGGCGCTGATCACCAGTTCCATAAAGTGGATTGGTTGTCGCAAGCCCGTCGAGATATTCACAAATCTGCGCGCTGTCGATCAGGCTGGTGCCATCGTCCAGCTGTAGTGCTGGGATTTTCGATAACGGATTATTGGATAACAAGGTGGGGTCGTCGTTCATCGGATTCACCAGTACAAACTCAACCGAATCCTGTAGGCCTTTTTCGAGCACAGTGACACGAGCTTTACGGGCGTAGGGTGAGGGTGGGGCGTACATCAATTTCATGGTTTGGACTCCCTGGGACTATGATTAATAGAACGTATTGAAAATTTAACTTTGGGTTGGCCTGGGTGATTTTGTTTTTTGTAAGCGGGGTGAAACTGGGCTGCTAGATCAGCCACAGACTCATTATTTCTCTCTGGAATAAGAATATGTTAACTGTTGGCAGGTTACTATGAGTCCATCCCGATGACGATTGAAGTAGCGCTCATAGTGAGGGCGTCTTAACAAGGATTGTTGACGGTCGTATTAATTGAAATAGCTATGGAGAAAGTAATGAGTTCTGATCTCAAATTTGGTGTGTATACCGAAATGAATTGCATGCCTGGCATGACCAGCCAGGAAGCGATTTGGGACGTTATGAAATTAATCGAGCAATCGGATCAGCTTGGTTACGATGTCTATATGACGATCGAACATCATTTTTACGAAACCTTTGGTATGTCATCTAATCCATTGGCGGTGTTCTCTGCAGCTGCTCAGCGCACCGAAAACATCCGTTTCCGTACGCTATGCCACACCTTACCACTGCATAATCCGCTGATTCTAGCCGGTGAAATTGCCACCGCTGAGGTACTCACTAACGGTCGCCTGGATCTGGGTTTTGGTCGTGGCCATTCCTGGCTTTATCCTGCGGCGGGCCTGCCCTATGAAGTTAGCCAGCCTCGTTATGCAGAAGCGGTTGAGCTAGTGATGAAAGCGCTTACTGAAGAAAATTTCTCTCACAAAGGCTACGAGTACGACGTAGAGAACGTCAATGTTTGGCCCAAACTGATGCAGAAAGATATTCCGGTTTATCTCACCGGTACCAGTGGTAAGTCTTTTGGTACCGCAGCCAAAAAGGGCTGGGGTATTTCGGTAGGTGGCCCTGCGCCCTACCCAATGTTCGCGCCGGCCATCGCCGAATATCGGGAGGCCTGTGCCGCAGCTGGCACCACGCCGGTGGTCAGCTACATTCAGCCCGTGTTGATTGGCGAAGACGAAAACAAAGTCACCGAACTGGCTAAAACCGCTTGCGAATATTTCTACCGCAACATCTCCAAGCCAATTACATTCCTGGATCAGGAAGGTCATCAGGATCGGCTGATCGCATCGGGTTACGGCTTTTATGCCAGTAATGCAATGAACCAGATGATGGAGCTGACCTACGAGCAGATTATTGAAGGCGGAATGGTCTGGGTCGGTACGCCGGATCAGATTCGCCGTCGCACAGAAGACTTTTTAAGCAGCGAAGAGCTTGATGAATTTGCTATCCAGGTGCTACCGCGCGGAGAAGGCGGCGGACTGAACTTTGCGCAGATGCAGGAAACCCAGGAATTGTTCGCTACTAAAGTCATGCCGGGTTTGAAATAATCCAGGCTGATTTCGACAGCTTTTGATACCACTACTGTTAATAATATTGGGAGAAAATCATGGCGATTACCGTTGATAAGAAAAAGACAGCTCTGCTGTCTATGGATTTCCAGAACGACATTATCCATCCAGATGCAGCGCTGGCCCAGGCAGCTGGCTTTGCCAACATGGTTGAAAAAACCGGTATTCTGGATAAGTCTGCTGCATTACTGGCCCAGGCCCGTGAGGCTGGCATGCTGGTGATTCACATCATTGTCGAATTTGGTGATGACGGATCAACAATGCCAACCCGGGGCGCTTTTTTCAAGATGCTTGGCGCTGGTGGTCCAACGTTGCAGCCAGGTACCTGGGGTGCTGAAATCCACGAAAAAGTGGCACCTAAAGACGGTGACCTGGTGATTAAGAAAACCATGATCAGCGCCTTTGTCGGTTCCAACCTGAAGGAAGTGCTCGACGAAAATGGCATTACCGACATCGCCATGATCGGCGTGGCCACGCCGTTTGTGATCGAAGGTACCACCTGGAGTGCGGTGGATCTGGGTGTTAATTGTATTGTTATCGAGGACTGTGTCTGTGCCGGTGATGAGGCCTCTCATCAGGCCGCGATTGATACCTCGCTAACCTATCTGTCTGACATCTGTTCTGCTGAGGAATTTGTCACAGCAATCAGTTAAGCAACAGCAATAAGAGCCCGGCAGGGGCGTAGGTTGCTATAACCTGCGGCCTTGTCGGGTTTTTTTTGTGGCCACGTTTTAATCCCCTGATCGGAGCATAAAACCAATGAGTTACCCCAAAGGTGTAATGGCGCTAGAGATCCCAACCCCAGAGCCTGTTGATGAGTTCATCGTTAAAGCGTCAGCGGCCGCCGAGGAAAACCTGGGTTTTATACCGAATATTCTCAAAGGCTATGCCCACGTCCCTGAGCGACTGAAAAACTTCTTTGCCACCCGCGATGAGCTGATGATGAGCGAGTCTGGATTAAGCCCTTTAGAGCGGGAAATGATCGCGGTGGTGGTCTCTGCCCACAACCGCTGTTTTTATTGTCTAACCTCACACGGTGCCAAAGTCCGCCAGCTTTCCGGTGATCCGACCCTGAGTGAGCGATTGATCATGAACTATCGTCACGCGGGCCTTGATGATCGGATAAAAGCGATGCTGGATTTTGCCGTAACCCTCACTGAAGC
>JAESTY010000263.1 GCA_016763355.1 Immundisolibacteraceae bacterium | reverse complement strand
GCATCAATGCAAGCGCCCACACAAATTGCTTGATTTAGTTTTTAAAGAGCGGCTACCGAGCCCGTGGGCAGTAGCGAGGTGGCGTATTATAGGGCCCTATTCCTGACCGTCAACGCTTAATTACAGTTTTGTTACATTCTTCTTGTTCGACTGGTTACAACGTAATAATCACAGCCCCGGTAACCCCCCGTTTTGACTTATGTTCAGGTTACTGAACCTCAGATTGATCACTTTGGAATTACGGTTAAAAATTCCAATTCTGAATCAAAACACCTGATTCCAGCCGTAAACCTGGTCTATCACAAAAAACCCATGTTTGGCTAATGGGTCCGCATCGTGAAGTTCACAGGCCTGTTGCTCAGTTTCAGCCTCGAAGATATTGATGGCGTGTTTGAACCCTTCACAGGGCCCACCACTGACCAGGCCACCGCTTGTCCGTAAGTCAGTTAGATGACTGAGATGGTCTACTAGCACCCGAGCAAGTTCATCGCTGACTCCCAGGCTCGTTAACTCTGAGAGATCAAGAATTATTCCATCTTTGGTGGCCTGATCGATGGCTGAAAAAGCCTCCGCAGGTAGGTCCCGTTGCAGAGTCGCAGTCTTTTCAGGGTCAAACCTGGAAACAATCACATATTGCATAGCCTACTCCCCCATTACACCGATGTTTATCGTGCTAATCGTGGGCGTCAATTTGGTCGAACACTTCTTTGGCTGCGTGCAAACCGTTAATAGCAATTGGAAAGCCAACATAAACGATCTGCTGACTGATAATTTCAATCACCTCATCCCGGGTACAGCCTGCCGCCAGCGCGCAATGAATATGTAATTTCAATTCAATCGGAGCCTGAATGGCGGTAAGCACTGCAATATTTAGCATTTCTCGGGTTTTGGTGTCCAGACCCGGACGCGACAACACATCACCGAGTACAAATTCCATAGCGTATTTACTGACATCTGGCGCAATCGAATTGAGCCAGCCAACCATCTCACCGCCGGCACCACCGGTTTCTGAACCACCCGACAACTCTTTTAATTTTTCGACACCACGAGCGTAACGTTCTTTATTGGTTAAATTCTCTTCATTCATTAGCCTTCCTCCTCAGGAATTTTCAAACACATAAACTACTAACTGAGACTGTTCGCCAGATCACCGACCACAATCCGTGCAGTCTCCTTATCTGGAAACATCATTTCTAACCAGTTGTCGCTAAGCGGCGTGATTACTTCAACAAATGTCCCCGGCATTTTTTCACCACCATCAAAGTAGCCAAAGCCCATCAGTGGTGGCATCGCAGCGCCCTGGCTAATCACTATACCTTCTGGTTGAAGCGTATCGATTGCCTGCTGAAATTGATCCGGTGGACAGATGGTTACCATGATGTGATGCATGGTTTCACCATATTTGGTCAACGCATCCCGATAGACAGTAGGACCTTCTAGTGGCTGCACCAGCTCCATACAAATTTCACCACGCCGGCCGATAGCCAAAGTGGCGGTGTGCTCGACTGGCTCTCCGTAATAGGTCGCATCTTCAACACCGGCGGAAGTATCTATTCCGATGGGAACCCATGCGCTAATGCCTAGAATTTTTTCATACTGTTGCTGCGCTGCGGCCAGGTCATTAATCATTACCGACACTTGATAGAGCTGCTGCACCGGCAATATTGCTTCGTGGTTATATTCAACAACCTTATCCGGCGTGCTGGCATCAGCAGAACCCTCAATGACCACTACGGTCAGCCCACCCAGAGCCACGCGGCTATCAAGTACCGTTCGATCACCTAATTCACTTGCGTCAGTGGACAGCGCATTAATTTTTTCGCTAGCCAATCCGGGCAAGAGGTCAGCAAGCGGCTGTTCGGCTTTGGCAACAATATGACTCAGCCCCTGACCATGTGAATCGAGATAATCACTATAAAAACTTTGACCAGAGATTGGTTGGACCACTTCAATATCGACCGGCCCAGCACTACCGGAAGCGATCGAATATTCATAGTCATCACCGGACACGGTACGAAACTCCCATCGTTTGATACCAAAAAAACGGGAATAGGCCTCAAGTACGGCCTCAGAGTTTTCAGCAGTGATGCCGACGCGTGAAATTTTTGACAAGGGAAGAAGTGGATTCATAACACCGGCCTCATAAAGTTGACGTTGTAACTGATCTTATAAAAAAAACCCATGATCTGTTGCCTACATATTTAGGGGAATCATCAGCATAGCGCCGGTCATCACCACTGCTAGCAACACACCGACCATAAACGCGTAACCAGCGAAATCAGCAAATTTCAGCCCGGTGATCGCAACAATTGGAATCGCCATATAGGGGTGAATCAAATTAGTCAGGGTATCTCCATATATATAAGCCATGGTCACCGTGACATCGGAAACCCCAAGGGTTCGCGCTGCATCCAGTAGATAAGGCGCTTCGATCAGCCACTTAGACCCGCCAGAGGGGATGAAAAAATTCATAATCGCCGAGTAGACATAGACCACCAGCGGAAACATCTGCTGGCTAGAAAACGCTACAAACAAACCACCGAGCCATTTCCCCAGCACCGTACCGGTCAGTAGTCCGGAAATCGCAGCATAAAAAGGGAACTGCAGAATAATGCCCCAGGCGGCGTCCAGACCACGGCGGACCGAAGCAGTCAGCGAAAGTGGATTGCCGTGCAGCAACATGGCTCCGCCCAGAAACACTGCGTTATAAGCATTGATGTTCCAACTGGCACCAAATCCTTTGGTGGCGATGGAATGACCCAGGGTGTAAAGCATCAAGCCTCCGGCCAGATAACACCAGAAGCGTTGATTTTCTAACCAACCAGCCGGTGAATTTCGCCGTTCGGGTAATTCTGGCGGTGTGGGCAGAATCCTCTTAATACGTTCTTCGTCAAATGTCACCACGCGCATACCGGGCCGTGGGTGTAACAGAACTGCGCCAACAATACTGACCACACTGATTACCGCGAGCACGGTCAGATTGAAACTAGAAAATATGGTTTCGGTAATTGGGATCAATCGGGTCAGGCTTGGCTCGCCCACCGCGGGGTTCATCAATGGATTGCCAGGGGTCGCAACAATCAGCGCTGCAGAGCCTGAGAGCCCGGCATTAGTTACTGTGCCCACTCCCATAAATGCTGCAGCTGACATGACTCGGACATCAGTATTCGGATTCCGACGAGCTAAAAACGGAATAAACATCGCGCTCACAACAAAACAGAGCGCCCAGTTTAGATATCCGGTGACAGTCGTCACAATTGCCATTAGCAGCACTGCTTGTAGCGGTTTGTCCGGGTTTGGAATAGAGGCCAGCCGATCAAATGCTTTGAAACCCAACGGTGACATTACACAGGCATATGCCGCCAAAATGGAAATGGAGAACTGCATAGTGATGCTCAAAAAGCCCCACATACCGTTTCCCCAAGCCAGTACCGACTCCTCGACACCGGCGCCCGCGCCGAATATCGCCAGCCCAAAAGCAACCACGGTTAAAAACATACAGACTACCCAGGCCTCGGGTATGTACTTCTCGGCGATCCGTGACGCGCCTTCTCCTGCGCGGCTGAAACTATCCAGTATGGCCACTGGTTCCTCTCCCAAATTAGCTACCGATCATCGCCGGTTAGAGCGGCCCCAGTTTTCCGGGACCAAAAAAAGCCGCTGAAGTTATCAGCGGCTCTGGGTATTACGATGCTGCGTCGATCTTCTTTTGCAGCCGGTCATTGAACTTGGTGGAGTCCACCACAAAGCGTTGATGAGTGCCGTCGGTAATCTGGTCCACACCATCGCTGGCAGTGATCGAAAAGGTGAGCGCTTTACCCGCCACCTCGGTAAGCTCCACATTCACCGTAATTTCAAAACCAGGCGGTGTCGCCGCGGTATGAGACAGGTTTACATGGGTACCGACCGTTTGTTCCTGAGGCCAGTCCAGATGAGCTTTAAGCAGATCAATACAGGCCCACTCCATTAGCGCCACCATATATCCGGTGGCGAATACTTTAGGCATTACCTGAAAGTCTTCTGCTTCGGGATAGATATTAGGCACGGTCTTGGAATCTGGAACCGTGAATTTAAACTCGTGGGTAAGTCCCGCCTGCAATGTCTCTTTCATCGATTAATTCCTGGTAGTGTAATTAGCTGTTAAAGCTGGCAAGCGCATCAACGATGGCTGTGGGTGTGCCCTTGGCCGGCACCATCACCGGATTCAAATCCAGCTCCTGCATACTATCGCGATGCTGGTAGGCGAATTCGGCTACTGCAACGAGTGTGGTAATCAAGGACTCTCGATCGAGCTCGGCTCGGCCTCGGTAGCCATCCAAAATTTTGCCAACCCCTATTTCGTCGACCATGGCTTCGGCACGTTCGGTGGTGATTGGGCAGAGCGAATGAGAATGTTTGTCCATCAACTCTGCAAAAATCCCGCCCGCGCCCAGCGTAATAACCGGTCCGGCAACATGGTCATTGACCACGCCAACGAGCAATTCGAGCGCATCATCAAAATCGACCATTTGCTGGGCGATAACCTTCCAGGTTTTTAATCCCTGGCTACTGGCTAACGCAGTCAGCTCTTCAACGTGATTCGCCATTGCATCCGCATCAGCGACACCCACGCGCACAGCACCATGTTCGGTTTTATGAGGCATTTCGGCCGATTCAAGCTTCACTACAACCGGAAACTGGCCAACACTCTGTGGGCTGCTGCCGTCAGAATCCACCAACACCGCAAAATCAACCGGTGCCAGGCCATAGCCTTTTAATACGGGCGCCATTTCTGGATAGGTCGCTATTTCTGCTCCTGTCCAGGCTGTGGTGTCATCACTACACCAGCCTTCAGGCAGGTAGCCAGGTTTATCAAAATAATCACGCATAGCTGCCAGCCCACGAGCCATGGTGACACCGCCATTAACCATTGGCATCGGATCATTTTTAACCCACTCACGATAGGTTTCTTTAATCGCAGTAGACTCAATGGAGGAAGCAAAAATTGGCTTTTTCAATCGACCGGCCCAGGCATTGATGGGTGCATAAAACCGCTCACCGCCATCCCAGTTGCCGAACATTACCGTAACAGCATCGAATTCTTCTGCCTGACACATCTCATCGACAATATCAAAATAGGACTCGCTCCATGCGTAAAGCTGGGCGGTGATATCGAAGGGATTGTTAAAAGTCACATTCTCAACATGAGCCGGCAGTTTAGAGGTAACACTCTCAGGCAGCGGCGGTGTTGCAATACCTTCATCAGCAAGCACGTCAGCAGCCAGCGCAGACCAACCACCAGAGATACTGATCACTGCAGCGGAACGTACCGGACGCCAAGCGCGCTGGTTGATTGCTGCAAACATCGACGCCCGATCGAGAGCTTCATCAATGGTTGGCGCATAGATTGCGCCAGCCGCTTCAACCGCCGCTTGACTCACTGCGCCGGTGGTCGTAATCGCACCGGTATGCCCCAGCGCAGCACTACGAGCGCTTTCACTACGACCAACAGGCACAACAACTACGGGCGTATTGTTAGCGCGACACTTTTGCACTGCCTCAACAAAATGCGGATAGTCACCAAACTGTTCTACATAAGTCACCACGACTTTGGTATCCGCATTGGTGGCCAGATAATGCAACGCGTCAGTGAGGGCAAAGTTGACCTGGTTACCCGTGGAAATCTGGAAACTAATACCCATGCCACGGTCCCATACCGAGGCACACATGGCGCCCATCACACCGCTACTCTGTCCCAACAGAGCTACATTGCCGCTCATGTAAGGACGATTAATCGGGCCAGTCCATAAGTGCAATCCAGCGCCAGCATTGATAAAGCCGTTACAGTTAGGGCCAATAACGATCATGCCCAACTCATCGACAACTTTGCGTAGTTCAGCCAGGGATTCGGGGCTTTCAAAACCAGAAGCCAGCACATAGGCGGCTTTACAGCCAGTAGCTGCGACTTCCCTTAATACCCGGGGCACATGTTTCGCGCCCAGTAAAATAGCGGCCACATCGGGCGCTTCCGGCAGGTCGGCAACGCTAGGCACGGATTGAAAACCCAGTACCGAACTTCTCGAAGGATTGACGACATAGGTATTGCCCTGAAAACCCTTATTTTTCAGACCTTCCAGGATTTGTCGCGACCAGAGGGTGTCTGGAGAAGCGACGATGGCAGCGACAACTTTCGGGTTAAAAAAACGTTCCAGTGTTTCATGGTCAAACAGACCTGCCTTGATACTCACTTGCAATTCCTTTTCTTTAAAATTAGCCGTGTCCCGCCATATCTAACCAGGCCGGGGAGACGATTTTTTGCAATCACACTTCGCTGGTGAAAACACCGGGTCGAAGCCT
>JAESTY010000262.1 GCA_016763355.1 Immundisolibacteraceae bacterium | reverse complement strand
GTCCATGCAGGTGGCGGTCTGGTGATGTTCGTTGACCATGATGTCGAGACCGATCTCATCGGCGTGACACCATTCGTCTATGTAGCGGTGGTAAAGGTCCGCGCCCTTGACCGGGTCGAAAATTTGATTGGGTAGTTTGACCCGAATCGAATCGAATTCGCTGTCGTCGGGCAGGTAGGGATAGGCCGTTTCGGTAAAAAACCAGGATCGCATTGTTCTCTCCTCATTTTAAGTTGCCGTTGGTTTTTTTTGATTAACTGGCAACTGCTGTCATTGGTTGGTGTTTTGAAACACCGATAACTGGCTATTAACCCACCTTGGCTAACACCCAGTCGACAAATCGCTGCGGCTGTTCTAGCTGCGGGGCATGGCCGGCTTCGGCGATGGTGTCGAAGCTGGCGCTGGTGATCAGGCGGGCATAACCCTGGCTATAGGTCGGTGACACCAGGCCATCGCTGGCACCGCAACAGACGTGAGTGGGGATCTGAATACGGTGTAACCGCTGCAACAGTTTGGGATTGTGCAAATAGGGTTCCCAGGCGTAGAGCGCCAGAGATTCCCGGTTACGGGCAATCGCGGTGAGTTCGGCGTCGCAGAGACTGGTGAAATCTATCTGTGCCTTGCTGGGGTCATGAAAGGCTATGTTGGCCAGCTCTTCGGCGGGCATGGCGAATATATCGGGGAAATCCCGGGTCTCGCGATCGCCCTGTTTAATACCAACCGCGCCGACCATCATCAGTCGGGCCAGCCGGGAGCTGTTTTTTACCGCCAGCTCCACGGCGGTCCAGCCACCAATAGAAAACCCAACCAGGATCACATCCTGCAGGTCGTATTGATCGAGCAGATCAAGGTAGAGATAACTGAGATCATCAATCGAGGTGATGTGGGCCGGGCGGGGGGTGTTACCAAAGCCGGGATGAGTCGGTGCGATCACCTCAAAGTGTTCGGCCAGCTGGTCAAGTACGCCGCTGCTGGGTAACGGGCCACCACCGCCATGCAGCAGTAGCATCGGCTGGCCACTGCCCTTGTGGGTGACTTCAAGTTCTATTTTCCCCACCTGAATGTGACCGTTGTGGAGTTTCAGATCCGTCATGTTCTCCTCCTCAAGAGTTAACTTTATTATCGTTATAGTGGTGAACCTTTGTTGAATCCCTTCAGCCGATTCGAGGTCTCTACCGCTGGCAACTACGGATCTCCCCATCCGCAATTCTGGTTGTCAACGCCACGGTGATATTGATAACACGGTGTTAGTGCGATGCCCACCAATTTTTGTTCTAACTGGTGAACTCCGCTGGCGATCCCGTTCAGATTTTGCAGATAGGTTTTTCGAAATCATCTGCTACAGTTGGTTAAAACATAACCATAAATGATGGATGAACAAACAGTTAATAAACTGGAGGAGAGACCATGGCTAAGAATTTTCCGTTTCCGATATTTGATGCTGACGGTCACGTGTTCGAAGACGAAGACGCGATCATGACCTATATGGAGGGGGACTACGCCGGTTTTGAGCGCATGAAAAGCTTCTCCATTTTCCCCGGTGTCGATGGCTGGTCGCGGGGCATGATCAAGATGGAGTCATCTAACACCCCACGCAAGCTTAAAACTGATGTTGAGATCTGGAGCGACATGCTCGACGACATGGGCTGCGAGGGCTCGGTGCTCTATCCGACCTCGGCGCTGACCACCGGTTTAATGAAAGACATTCCGGTTTCGATTGCGGTGACCAACGCCTATAACAACTGGTTGGAAGGCGAGTACATGCAAAAGGATGATCGCCTGTTTGGAGCCGGTCTTATGTCGATGCTTGATATGGATGCGGCGGTCAAGGAGATCTATCGCTGTGCCAAAGATCGGAAAAACTTTGTCGCGATGATGCTGCCTGGCGGCGTCACCCATCCCGCACGAACCTACGGCGACGAATTTTTCTGGCCGATTTATCAGGCGGCGCAGGATTGCAACATGGCGCTGGCAATCCACGGTGGCCCCAGTGGCGGTATGGGTTTCGACCATTTCGATAGCTTCGAAAAAATCCACACCCTGTCTCATCCGGTGGGACTGCAGATTCAACTCACCGACATTATTTTCAGTGGCGTGTTTGATGCTTTTCCGAAACTACGGATTGGTTTTCTTGAGGGCGGCTGTACCTGGGTGCCGTTTATGATGGACCGGCTCGATTACGAATATGACTCGGCGTTTGGTGGCAAGGCCCGCGCCAGATTGAAAAAGCGGCCCTCGGAATATATAACCGAAGGCGAGAACTTCTGGGTCGCTCCGGAGATGGGTGAGCGCTTCATGCGCCAGACCATTGATGCCATGGGCGGTGCTGAGCGCATGCTGTATTCGTCTGACTTTCCCCACGAGCCAGCACCGGATGACATTATCGGTGACATCCCCAATCTGCTTAACCATCCCGATTACACCGAGGCAGAAAAGAAATGGATTCTCGGTGACGCCGCACGACGTTTTTACGCGATGGATTAGTGCAGGAATTTGTAAAACCAGTCGTTGAAGATAAGAGGGGGAGAACAACATGGGTAGAAAAGTATTCGTCACTGGTGGTAACGGCGTTAATGGTGTCTGGATTGTGCGCGACCTGCTTGCACAGGGTGATCAGGTGGTTATCTATGACCAGCGCTTTGACGACCCGATGCTGGCAGATATTAAGGACCATGTGGAGTTTATCCGCGGCGATGTTCGTGACTATCCGGCGCTGGTTCGAGCGCTTAAAAGCAGCGGCGCCGATTCCACTATCCACCTGGCGGTGTTGATCGGCTTTGGTGCGCCAGAGCCGTTTACCATGTATGAGGTTAATGCCAGTTCGACGGTAAACCTGCTCGAAGCGGCGGTGGCCTGCGGCATCGATCGGATGGTTTATACCAGCTCGAAAGCGGCTTATGGCATCGTGCCTAAACAGCATGGTCATCCCAACTATCTACCGATTACCGAAGATGTAGTCGGCGCACCGTTTCCGGCCGATCTGAGCACCTTCTTCTCGATTTACGGTATTGGCAAACTGGTGGGTGAGGGCATGGGCATGAACTACCACCATGTCCATGGGCTGGATTTTTATGCGCTGCGGTTTGGCACCATAGTTGCGCCGGGTAAATTGGTGCGTCATGGTCCGGTGTCGATCCACAGCACATTAATTGAAAATGCCATGCTCGGTAGACCCACAACCATCAAGCAGGGTCGTGATCAGAAAGACGACATCATGTACGTCAAGGATGTTTCTCAGGGTGTGGTTAAAGCGCTGGGTGCTGACCAGGCCGAATCTGGCATCTACAACATCGGTACTGGAGTCGGCAACTCGCCGCAGGATATGGCCGACGCGATTCAGCAACTTTACCCGGATTCTGTGATTGATATTGGTCCGGGTACTGACTATATGGGTATGGGGGTCGATGCCTTCTGTGTGTTCAATATCGACAAGGCCGGCAAGCAATTCGGCTACAAACCCGAATATGATCTTGATGCCACGGTGCAGGATTACATCGCCATGATGGAACGGTATGGGATTGAACCGACCCCAACTTAACGCACAACTCAGCGATGGACATTGATCCTTAAAACGCAGAGGTGAATTCAATGAACAGAACAGAACAGGACTGATTGTTTGCAGACGTTTTCTGTTGCTACTGCCCCTACTGTTTATTAGCAACTTGATGGCAGGGGTGGAACCGGTATTTAGCAACTAATATATCGAAGCAGTTAAGCACCAGGTTGAACCCGGGGATGCTATCAGTATTAAACCGGCCCTCCATGGCACGGTTGCAGTGACTCTGGATGAAGGCAGCCTCACCATTAACGGTGATGTGGTCGGGGTGCAGCCCAGTGGGTTTTTCTACTGGCAGCCAGGCGACGCGGTGATGATCCAGAATAACGGTGTCAGCCCGATCGAGCTGTTTGTTGGTCGAATAGTTGGTTTGACCAGAATGGATGTCGGTAGCGGTACGCTCGCCCAGGTAGATTTTCACCACTTAATGGATGAAAACAGCGCGGTAGAGATCTACCGGGTCATCATTCCACCCGGCGCAGGTACGGGTCAACATCACCACAGCCGCAAGGGCATGGCATTTATTGTCAGTGGTGGTAAATCAAAAATCACCTTTGCGGATGGTAAGTCCGTGGTCCATGAATTTGGCGGCGGCATCGCCAGGTGGCAAGAATAAGACTTGACTCACAGCCTGTTGAATATCGGCGATAGCACGATTGAGGTGCTTGATATTGAGTGGAAATAGCTAGTCTTTGCTATTTAAACGCATCACTTGGACGTCTATCCCGCATTTCAATTAACTTTTTTTGAATCCAGTTCTGTTTATTTTTATTCTTTAATTACATCTATAAAACATTCTCTTAGGCT
>JAESTY010000261.1 GCA_016763355.1 Immundisolibacteraceae bacterium | reverse complement strand
ATCGTCACCATCGTCAACCTGCGGGCTCCGGGGATGACCTTGATGAAAATGCCACTGTTCGTCTGGACCTGGTTGATCACGGCATTCTTGCTGATTGCGCTAATGCCGGTACTGGCGGGTGTGGTCACGATGATGTTGACTGACCGTAATTTTGGCACCGCCTTCTTCGATGCCTCTGGTGGTGGTGATCCACTGATGTTCCAGCATATTTTCTGGTTTTTCGGTCACCCTGAGGTTTACATCATGATCCTGCCAGCGTTTGGTGTGGTGTCGGAAATTATTCCGACCTTCGCCCGTAAACGTCTGTTTGGTTATGAATCGATGGTTTATGCCACCGGCGCGATTGCCTTTCTGTCATTTATCGTCTGGGGGCATCACATGTTCGCCACCGGCATGCCGTTGGCCGGTGAGCTTTATTTTATGTACGCCACCATGCTGATCGCGGTGCCGACCGGGGTGAAGGTGTTCAACTGGGTCGCTACCATGTGGCGTGGTTCGATGACCTTTGAAACGCCCATGTTGTTCGCCATTGGATTTGTGTTCCTGTTTACCATCGGTGGTCTTACTGGACTGATGATGGCGATGGGCCCGGCAGACATGCAGTATCACTCTACCTATTTTATAGTTGCCCATTTTCATTACGTGCTGGTGCCGGGCTCGGTGTTTGCAATTATGGCCGGCGTCTATTACTGGCTGCCAAAATGGTGCGGCAGGATGTACGACGAGCGGCTGGGCAAAATTCATTTCTGGATTTCTGCGATATCCGTCAATGTGCTGTTTTTCCCAATGCATTTTGTCGGTCTGGCAGGCATGCCACGCCGGGTACCGGATTATCCGCTGCAGTTTGCCGACTTCAACGCCATTATCAGTATCGGTGGTTTTGTTTACGGCCTGTCGCAACTGTTTTTTGTCTATATCGTTATTAAAGCGATTCGTAGCGGTGAGCCAGCAACTGACCAGGTTTGGGAAGGCGCGAAGGGACTGGAATGGGAAATGCCTTCACCGGCACCATTTCACACCCATACCACCCCACCTCACGTTGATTAAGCAGCAAATAGCGGAACAGTCTGGGTGAGAAACATAACGGTTATCGGTAATGTCTGAACGGGGAGCCAGGCGAACCACGGTTCGCCTGGTGGCCGCTGCGGTGCTGATGTTTGGTTTTGGCTATGCGTTGATACCGCTCTATAACGTGATCTGTGACATCACTGGGCTGAATGGTAGGTCGTCCGGCTTAACAGAATCATCGATTGACGCCGATGGCAGTCAGACGTTGCCAGCGATGCAGGTTGATGAATCTCGCTGGGTGACCGTGGAGTTTGTTGGCACTGTTAATAGCGAATTACCCTGGGAATTTCATCCCCTGTTAACCGAGGTGGATGTTCACCCGGGCAAGGTTACCGAGATTTATTATCACGCCCGTAATTTGTCCGACCGTGCCATATCTGGACAGGCGGTGCCAAGTGTAGTGCCGGGTCGAGCAGCGCGTCACTTTGAAAAAATCGAGTGTTTCTGTTTTACCGAACAGACGTTGCAACCAGGTGAAGCCAAGGCAATGCTGGTGCAGTTCCGGGTTAATCCAAAGATTGATCCGACCATTGACCGGGTTTCCCTGTCATACACTTTTTATGCTCTGGATGAAAACGGTGCGGTGAAACGCCCGGATGGAAAACCGATGCAGATGGACCATTCCAAGCACGGCTCGAAGGCGGGTGCTTAATGGTTTCTTGCCGATTAATTAATTTGAAAACGTCCATAGAAAATGGAGTGATGGATCATGTCTGAACAAAGTAGCTATTACGTCCCCGAAGATGCTCGTCAGCCGATTTTTATTGCGATTGGCCTGGCGCTGTTTTTTGGTGGTTTTGCTAGTCATCTGCATGGTGATGGTGTTGGCCCGTTGATCATGGGTCTTGGCGGCGTGCTTGCCATCGTGATGATCTGGAACTGGTTTGCGCTGGTGATCAATGAAAGCGAAGCGGGCCTGAACAGCGAACAGATGGAACGTACCTACCGCATGGGTATGGCCTGGTTCATTTTCTCTGAAGTGATGTTTTTTGCGGCTTTCTTTGGCACCCTATTCTATGTTCGAGTGCTGGTACTTCCCTGGCTTGCTGGTGATGCTAACAATGAAATGACTCACCAGATTCTGTGGCCAGCTTTTGAAGGGCTCTGGTCGCCAATGGTGCAGCCAGCTCTGGAAGGTTTCACCGCTGCCACTGGCACTGTGGGTGCCTGGGGCGTCCCTGCAATCAATACGGCGCTGTTGCTGGCTAGTGGCGTGACCCTGACCTGGGCGCATTGGGGCCTGTTGACAGAAAAGCGCGGCCAGTTAATCATTGGTTTGATTGCAACCGTGCTGTTGGGTAGCTTTTTTATGTATTTGCAGGTTGAGGAATATGCCCATGCCATGGGTCATCTCAATCTGACCTTTAACTCAGGTATTTACGGCTCACTGTTCTATCTGATGACTGGTTTTCACGGCGCCCACGTGACCTTAGGTGTGCTGATGTTAACGGTGATTCTGTTCCGTTGCATTAAAGGCCATTTTACTCCTGATAATCATTTTGGTTTCGAGGGAGTTGCCTGGTATTGGCACTTTGTTGATGTGGTCTGGTTGATTCTGTTTGTATTTATTTATTGGGTCTAACAGACTCATTGTGTGGCAGGGTTAACAGAGCGTTAACCCGGTGCTGAATAGTTGGGCTGGGTTTAGATCTGATTGGGGGTCACCCAGCCCATTTTCATTCCGAGCATCAGTAACAGAAACACGCCAACTGATATGGCTACTCGCCAGGTCAATGCCCGCGCCATCTTCTCCCTGTTACCATCTTTTTTGTACATAGCTTTCAGACCGAAGGCCATAAATACGATGACACAAGCTAGCAGGGCGATGATGATCAATTTGAACATGGTGGTGGGTTGCTCCGAAATTGCTGACATGATGGCCAAACAGAACCTGAGTCAGCTCAGTTAATGGCCCTATTCGGCACAGGTTACCAGCTAAAAATAACCTGGCGCGCAGTGCTGGTGTTACTCATTTGTCTGCCCATTTTACTGCGATTAGGTTTTTGGCAGTTAGAAAGGGCCGAGTATAAAACTCAGTTGTTAGGTGATCTGCAGCAGGCCCAGTTGATCACCCCTCGGTCGATAGAGACGTTGGCCGAGCTAAAGGCCCTACCCGAATATACTCGTGTCCGTTTACAGGGAGAATATTTGGTCGATCGGACCAGCTTGCTGGACAATCGTTATCACGATGGGCGTGTAGGCTTTAATGCGGTGTCGATGTTCAGGCTCAGCGGTAGTGCCGAGGTGCTGTTACTAAACCGAGGTTGGGTGGCGTTGGGACAGACCCGCTACCCGTTGCCCGATTTACCGCCACTTGCTGGGTTAGTTGAAGTTGTCGGTCAGGTGCGGGCGGTGCCCACGGACACGATTGTGCTTAAGGAAGATCAATTTCAGCAGTGGCCCCAGTTAGTGCAAAACATTGATATAGATAAATTAAACAGCGTTATTGCCGAACAGTTACCGACATTTTGGGTGCTATTGGCAGCGGATCAGGTATCAACATTAAAACGGGATTGGCCCGTGGTGATTGTTGGGCCTGAGCGTCATTACGGTTACGCGGTCCAATGGTTTGGTATGGCCATTGCATTTCTGGCGGTGATGATCATGGCCAGTCGAACTAAAATTGGAGAGATATCCAGTGAGTGAACATCAGTCAGCACCCCCTGCCAAGCCTGGAGATGTAATTCTCGATCCGGCAGACATTCGGCGTTCAAGAATTCGTTTTATTGCGTTGGTAACACTGTTTTTCGGGCCTATGTTGGCTGCATGGTTGTTTGTCCGTTTCGGTGCCGACTATGTTGATATAGAACCTAATGTGTATGGCACCTTAATCCAGCCTGTCGTGGTACTGGAGCCGTTCCAGCTTTCGGGAGAAGATCAAAACACTGAGCACTTCTGGGGTATGTGGACCCTGCTCTATCCGGTGAAAGGTGAGTGTGATCAGACCTGTGCCGAAATACTGCTTGCTACCCGGCAGGTGCGTACTGCCATGGCAAAAGATATGGGCCGTATCCAGCGAGTGGTCTTGTGGCAGACCGACAAGCCAGAACAGAGTCTGCCTTTGGCTGAGCCGGAGCGACACCCAGCGCTGAGAGCTTTTTCTGGCGATAAGGAGGCACTGGCGCCCCTATGGGATCAACTACCTGAGTTGGCCGAGCAGAGCCTGTTTCTGATCGACCCCAGGGGTAACGTGTTAATGCGTTATTCGCTGGATTTCGAAGGCAAGCCTCTGCTTAAAGAACTGCGCTTTTTACTCAAACATTCGGTACTGGGTTGAGACCAGGTTTGATGACGAGGAATACTCGGGTTTGAAAACGTGGTTACCCCTGGCCGCAACCCTGCTTGCGCTGGTTGTGGTGGTGCTTGGTGCCTATACCCGGCTCTCTGACGCAGGTCTGGGTTGTCCAGACTGGCCCGGCTGTTATGGCCAGATAGGCGTACCTGAAGGCGCAGAGGAGGTCTCGGCCGCCAATCAGGCCTATCCTGATAGGCCTGTTGAAGCGAGCAAGGCCTGGAAAGAGATGATTCACCGTTATGCAGCCGGGTTGCTGGGGCTGCTGGTGCTGTTTATGTTTATTCGAGCCTGGACCGTATTTCCAGCCCAGCGTCTGTTTACGACCGGCTTACTAATACTAGTGACATTCCAGGCGTTGCTCGGCATGTGGACCGTGACCCTGCTGGTTAAACCCCTGGTGGTTACTGGCCATTTAATCGGCGGTATGGCGACGGTTTCTCTACTATGGTTGCTGGTGCTGCAACGTAGTGGGTCATTTTATCGGGCTGCTGATCTATCGGCGGCGCAACGCAAATTGCCGCTGTTGATGCTGGTGGTGTTGATTTTACAAATCCTGCTTGGTGGCTGGACTAGCACTAATTATGCAGCATTGGCTTGCGTAGGCTTGCCTGACTGTAATGGCCTCTGGCTGCCGACAATGGATTTTGCTAACGGTTTCAAACCCTGGCATGGATTGGGGATCGATTACGAAGGCGGTATTCTTGAGAGTCCCGCTCGGATAGCGATACATTTCAGCCACCGTATAGGCGCCATCTTTACATTGTTAATGATTGGTGGCTCGACAGTGCTGCTTTGGCGTTCTTGTGATGATCAACTGATGCGTCGCTGCTTGGTTGCGGTTGCAATGGTGCTGGTTGCACAATTTAGCCTGGGGCTTGCTAACGTATGGTTCTATCTGCCATTACCGGTTGCGGTGGCTCATAATGGCGTAGCCGCTTTATTATTGATGTCAGTAGTCACTGTGAACTATCTGGCGTTTACCAACACTGAACGAATGCCTGTTTAATGACTGACTCTGTAGAACATCAACAACACCTTCCATTGCCCCGTTGGCGCAGCTTTCTGGCGCTGTGTAAGCCTCGCGTGGTGGCATTAATCTGCTTCACCGCAATCATAGGTATGTATATGGCAGTGCCCGGAGCTGTACCGGGGGATATTCTGCTCTGGGGAAACCTGGGAATTTTTCTTGCTGCGGCTTCTGCAGCAACCATTAATCAGGTGGTTGACGCCAAGGCAGACGCGATCATGAATCGTACTCAGTCGCGACCGCTGCCTCAGGGTGAGATACCCCCATGGCAGGCATTGGTGTTTGCGGCTGTGTTAGGCGGGTCTGCGATGCTGATGCTGACTTTTCTGGTCAATCCGCTAACCGCCGCGCTGACGTTCGGCTCACTAATCGGTTATGCCTTTGTTTACACCATGTATTTGAAACGGGCGACGCCACAAAATATTGTCATTGGTGGTATTGCCGGCGCTGCGCCTCCTGCATTGGGTTGGGTCGCAGTGACCGGTCAGCTAGATCCAGAAGCGCTTCTGCTAGTGATCATTATTTTTATCTGGACCCCACCGCACTTCTGGGCCTTGGCAATCGCCAGGCGGGAAGAGTATTCGCTGGCAGCAGTACCGATGTTGCCGGTGACTCACGGGGTTGAATTTACCCGGCTGCATATCCTGCTCTATACCGTCCTGTTGCTGCTGGTTACCATGTTGCCGTTTGTGTTTGGTCTGTCGGGCTGGTTTTATCTAATCGGTGCGTTGGCACTGGGTGGGCGTTTTTTCTGGTGGGTGATCAAACTTTATCGGGGCGGTGATGATGTGGTTGCGATGGCGACTTTTCGCTATTCGATCATTTACCTGATGCTGCTATTCGCGGTGATGTTGATTGATCACTATCTGTAAATCCTGGCAGGGATTTCAGGTCGGAGCCTAAAGTTATATCCAGTTTTTCTTGGACGTTACGGCACAACCTGGCTAATCACTAGATAGACAATGCTCACCAGCGTAGCGATGAGTAGCAGGGTGGCAAAAATGCCAACCAATACGATGTCACGAACATTGGCGCGCTGAAATGTCTGCTCGTAACCTTTGCGGTTACGAACCCCCAGGAAGGCCCAGAGGATTTCTTTTAATAACGCAAAAAAGCCCAGACGGGGTAGGTCTGGGCTTGTCTGTTGCGTGTTGGTTTCTGCAGATGGCTTATCAGTCACTCACTAGTTCGCCACGGAGTTTTTTAATCGCCTGGCTTTCTAGCTGGCGTACTCGCTCAGCGGAGATGCCGTAGCGGTTACCCAGCTCCTGCAGGCCAATTTTTTTCTCACTCAGCCAGCGCGAGGAAATGATGGTCTGGCTACGCTCATCCAGCGTATGCAGCGCGGCTTTTAAATGCTGGCTCTGTTTGTCGCGAAAATCTTGTTCAACTAATTGGGTTTCAGGGCTTTCCGTGTCGGCGGCGATAAAAGCAGCAGGCGAACTGCTCTGTTCATCACTATCGTCGCTGTGGCCATCAAAAGACATGGGTCGTTCGTTGAGCCGAGCATCCATTTCCAGTACGTCTGCCTGGGTGACGCCCAATTCTTCGGCAACCCTTTTTGCTTCGCTATGAGTAATCCAGCCAAGCTGTTTTTTGCGGCTACGTAAATTAAAAAATAGTTTGCGCTGCGCTTTAGTAGTGGCAACTTTAACGATGTGCCAGTTACGCAACACAAATTCGTGGATCTCGGCTTTGATCCAGTGGCTGGCAAATGAAACCAGGCGCACACCACGGGTCGGGTCAAATTTCTTTGCGGCTTTCATCAGGCCGATGCTGCCTTCCTGGATCAGGTCGGCTAACGGCAGTCCGTAACCTTTGTAGTTGCGGGCAAGGTAGATCACATAACGAAGATGAGAAAGTACCAATTGACGAGCAGCGTCGAGGTCATTGTCGTTCTGTAGCCGATGGCCGAGCGCAAATTCTTCTTCCTGAGTCAGGAAGGGAGCCGCGTTGGCCGTTTTAATGAAACGGTCCAGGTTATCGCGGGTTGGGGCCAGGGTCATCATCATTTGACTCATGGTCAGGTTCTCCAGCTCTCTGGGCTTTTAGATAGGTATTGGGGTATGAGCGAGGTGCTGTAACTCTATGTATCCAGATTTTAGCACTCTAGCGGTTAGAGTGCTAAATCGGCTAATAGTTCGGTGACTATAGCGATATTAAAAAGATGTTTTTGAGTGTTAATCTGGCAAAGGAAGCTGTGCTCGCGAGGTGTTAATGGACAACTAGTTTGATAGGCAAATTATAAACCGATAGCCAACCGGGCTAAAGCCCAATGGCGGATTTAACTGGCTTTTTTGATCGGCGCCATCAAATCGTATAAACCGCCTGTAAGCACGCTGACTTTAAGACCGGCCTTGGCCATAGCAAAGGTGCCTGCAGAACTACGTCGGCCGCTGTTGCAATAGCAAATATAGTGCTGACTGCGGTCGAGTTCATCCATGCGTTGGCGCAGTTCATGTAGGGGCAGATTAATCGATCCAGGTAGCCGAGATTGGCGAAACTCCATTGAGTGACGCACATCAAGCCACTTAGCTCCCTGTTTTACCAGCGCAGCGGCTTCTTTGCCGGTGACCCAGTTGAGCGCAGGTTGGCTCAATAGCTCAAGAAAATCGTCTTTATAAAGTCTTAACAAAACGCCCCGAGTATCCATCCGAACGGTTGCGTTACGTTTGTTGTTGGTTAGCAGGGCGTCTTCGCCAAAACTCGCGCCCTCACCTAAATCAGCGAGGTGAATTTCATCGCCGCTATCATCATCGGTTCGCGTTACTCGCGCGACGCCATATTCGATTAGATAGAAATAATCGCCTTCATCACCCTGGCTGATGATCAGTTCGCCGGGTTCTACTGGAATCGGTTCGACTCGCTCAAATAATTCGCCGATGTGTGCGATAGGGATTTGTTGAAAACTTTTATGATAACCATTCAGGAATTTGCTGTTATCAATCTGGCTATCATCTTCGGCAGCGCGGGTTTCAGCGGTAGCCAGTTGGTCCCAGGCCATCATCATATCGAGCACGTCGCCGTCAACGCGGATGATCTTGCTTGCGCTAGTGGCGACTGCTGCGAGGTAGCCAGGATTAGTCAGAGAAAACCGTGACTTGGCATCCCCAGCGACGACACGGAGTTTTTCGTCTTTGCCTTTTACCGTGACATCAATTTCTCCTTCGAGCAGGAAAATAGCCTGCTTTTCAGTGAGCTTGTCATCAAACACGGTATCGCCGGAAGCAATCAGGTCTAAAGTAGTCAGCGTGCTGAGCTGTTCCAGGCGATGTTCCGCCAGGGAGGCTAGAGGCTCAAATTTTTTCAGTTGCCCCTGATCTACTTCGTTGATCTGCTCGTTCATACTTCCTACCAGTCGGCTGTTATGCTAATTGTTACAGTGAGTTAAGAGTCAATCAACCCGAAACGCACCGATTTATTCATTTTTGTTCAGCACTTTCTGTTTTTTTTATTGGAATGGCTCTAATTTGGCTATCGATTTAGGCGGTTTAGTTACTTATGCGTATGGACGCCTGTTGCATCAGCAACCAATAGTAAATCTGCTTTGCGGTGGCTGAAAAGTCCATTAGTGACGACTCCAGGAATGTTATTGATGTTCTGTTCCAGGTCGCCAGGATTGTTGATATCCAGATTATGTACGTCGAGTATAACGTTACCGTTGTCGCTTATAAAACCTGTTCGGTAAACCGGTGTTCCGCCAACAGCGACTAGCTGCCGGGCTACGTAACTGCGGGCCATCGGAATTACTTCGACGGGTAATGGAAAGAGGCCCAATTGGTTAACAAACTTTGAGTCATCAATAATGCAGATGAATTTGTCAGAGGCTGCGGCAATAATTTTTTCCTGAGTTAGCGCGCCGCCGCCGCCTTTTATTAAATCTCGGTGTCGAGTTGCTTCATCAGCACCATCAACATAAATCGGTAAGTTACCAGTGGAATTAAGCTCCAATAGTGGGATACCTGCGGCCGCTAGAAGCTCTCGTGAGGCGACCGAACTAGAAACAGCTCCTTCAATTAGATGTTTTATTGAACTCAGCGCGTCGATGAAATAGTTAACCGTAGAGCCGGTGCCGACGCCAACCACCATACCTTCTTCGATATGTTCAATGGCAGCTTCAGCAGCCAGTTTTTTTAATTGATCCTGATCCATTTAAGAGTTCTTTGGTGAAATTGTTTTAGCTGTCATCGGCAGCAATGACAGTTGGTTTAGTACCACCAATGCGGCTTTCGGTACCAGCGAGTAATTTTTTGATGTTCTGATGGTGACGTAGCAGGATCATTGCGGCCATCAGAGCAACGCCCATTGTGTAGGTAGATTCTGATAGTACCCAGTGGGTAATAAATGGCGCTGCCAAGGCGGTAATTAAAGCGGCTAGCGACGACAGACGCGTAACTGCTGCAATCACGACCCAGCTAGCCACAGCGGCCAGACCTATCGGTAGCGCAAGGCCGAATAGACAACCCGCGGCTGTAGCAACCCCTTTACCACCCTGAAAACGAAAGAAAACCGGTAGTAGGTGGCCAATAAAAGCAGCGACCAGCGTAGCGGCAACAGTGAGTGGCTGCTCGGTTACGGTCAGCGCGACCACGACTGGCAGAAAGCCCTTCAGAAAATCGCCCGTCAGCGTGATTAGGGCGGCTTTTTTACCACCGATACGCAATACATTAGTGGTGCCTGGATTGCCCGAGCCTTCATCGCGTGGGTCTGGCAACCCGAGTAGGCGACAGGTAATGATGGCGCTAGATAACGAGCCGAGCAGATAGGCGGTGATGATCAGAAGGCTATCAATCATGAGGGTAACAATGGTTTCAACAGCTTAATGGAGGTTGTTTGTAATTATTAGGGTGGATTCTATCGTGAATCGCCAGGGCGCAGCTATATGGTCGCAACTTGCCTCGGATTATTTGTGGGTTGCCATAGTAAAATGCGCCACCGCACTATTAATCATCACCATGATATTGATGGGTGTTGTTGTCCGGCCGGATTGCCG
Source organism: Immundisolibacteraceae bacterium (assembly GCA_016763355.1). Classification (GTDB taxonomy): domain Bacteria; phylum Pseudomonadota; class Gammaproteobacteria; order Immundisolibacterales; family Immundisolibacteraceae; genus QNFC01. The sequence continues at coordinate 4,782 of JAESTY010000261.1, read as the reverse complement.
ATTTGGCGATCTGAATGTTTCCCGCCTTTTTTCAGCCAATGTAAGTAGTTAATTAATGTCAAAAATTAGTACCCCCAATGTTTTGCTGTCTGATCATGAACAGCTGCGTACAGAAGCCTTAACTCGAATAATCGCAGCACAAATTGGTGCTGATGGACCAGCGCTTGGCTTTGAGCAGTTTATGGACCTGGCGCTTTACCACCCCGACCATGGTTACTACATGTCGTCAGCAGAAAAATTTGGATCTGCAGGAGATTTTGTTACCGCGCCTGGGTTGACCTCATTATTCGGAGCTTCTATCGGTAACCAGGTTGGCCAAATAATTGACGCAAATCCCGAATTTGGCGTGCTGGAATATGGTGCCGGTGCAGGCCAGTTGGCGGTCGCTATCCTCAGGCAGTTAGAAAAGCTTGAGAGTCTACCCAGGTGTTATGAAATTATTGAGATAAGCCCGTTATTACGGGACCGCCAGATGGAGTTATTTGCCGCTGAGATACCCCATTTACTATCGCTGATTAGCTGGCTCGAGCAGTGCCCGGCAGAATACTGCGGCGTTATTTTGGCCAACGAGCTACTTGATGCAATGCCGGTGATGCGATTTATCAAAACTGGTCAGGGCTTCGCTGAATTGGTGGTTGACCGCAAGGGTGAGGAACTTATCCTTGATCAACGTGGGCTAACCGATGGCAGGCTTGATGATCGTTTCGACTCTCTGGCACTAGAAGTGGATTACCGCAGTGAGGTGAATTTTACTGCCGAAGCCTGGGTCTCTGACCTGGCTGCTCGACTCGGCTCTGGGGCGGTGTTGTTAATAGACTATGGATATAGTCGTACTGAGTTTTATCACCCACAACGCCAGCAAGGTACTTTCCTTTGCTATTTTCGACATAGCGGCGCCGATGATCCATTGAGATACCCTGGATTGCAGGATATGACCGCTCATGTGGATTTTACTGCCATGGCAGAGGCCGCAGATGAAGCTGGACTTGATGTCAGTGGCTTCACTACCCAGGCGAATTTTTTACTCAGCTGCGGGTTGTTAGAACAGCTCGAACTGTTAAACGGTTCGGATGACTATCTGGATGCGCTGGGGCCGGTGAAACAGCTGCTGTTGCCCGGCGGTATGGGCGAGACCTTTAAAGTTTTAGCGCTGACACGGGGTCTTGATTATCCATTGCTTGGGTTTTCAACCAGGGATATTCGTCATACGTTATAGGCAGCAAGATGGGGTGGTACTGAAAACTGAAAAGCCATCTGGCTCGCCTTAAAACAGGCAACCCAGATGGCTTTTTCTACTATCCGGCCTGGTTGATTCGGCGAGTCATCAACCGAACCAGATAGACCTGAAACTTTCTAACCGCAGTTAGTTAAGCAACTGCCTGATCGTTTTCATAATCAACCTGGTGGCCGAAACGAATTTCAACGCCACTGATTTCGATAGCATCCTGCCAACGAGTGGCGTCGCGACCCTTAATCTGGTGTAGCTGGGGCTGCAGAGTCTCAACTTCCTGAGTCATCAGGCCAGCTGCTTCTTCGCCGTTGAGCAGGTTGTACTCTGCAACAATGGCGTTGTAGCCCTTGGCATTTTGCAAGCGCATCTGCAGAGCAGCTTCTAGACACTGCTGATAATCGTCAAAATGGTTAAGCCGTAAATGGGTGTTAGTGGCTTTACCGTTTTGCAGGTTACGCAGTGAAATCGACAGCACATCGGTTTCAGAACCATTGCGGCTGACTTCGGTGCGCTGGTAAATGCCGGCCCAACCGGTGTTGCTGCGTGAAGAGCGCGCGTTCAAAGGCAGTTCGCGAATCTGGATGGCCCGTGGAAAACCGTGAGTCATATAGAGTTCGTTACGAGCTACCAGGCAGCGCTTAAGGGCGTCTTCATAGGTAGAGAGACCAAAGAAGGGCTGGTACTCGACACCATCAACTTTATATTTGACCTGCCATCCGTTGACGTATTCACCAATAGCTCGGGTGATATTCATAAATTCCATGGGTAATTTTCCTTATGTTTGTCTGGCGCTGTTAGCTGGTTAAAAATTCACCAGCCGACGCCATAGATTGTTAGCTCCTCCCCCCAAAGGGAGAGCCTCATTACTAAAAGTGGATAATCGGTAAAAGTCATCTCATAGGTTAAAGTCCACAGGCTTCTGCAAGGAGTTGGTAATTTTTTAGTCGATCTTTAAAGTGATAAGTGACCGAGACAACGCTAATTTCATCGCTGTCATACTGGTCAGCGAGGTCGTACAGGCGTTCTCGGCAATCTTTAGGCGTGCCGATTACCGCGTTATCGAGTTGCAGCTGAAAGGCGGCTTTTTCCTGATCGCTAAAATCGTCGTGATAAGCCTCAACTTCTTCTGGCGAGGGCAGTGGAATAATCTGGCCCTGGTGAAGTGCTTTGAAAATCCACATGGCGCGGGTACCGGCAATGCGAAAGGCATCTTCACGGGTTTCTGCGCAACTGGCGGCGACGGCAATCAGGTGTTTAGGGGCTGCAAGGCCGGGGGAAGGTACAAAGGCCTCCCGATACTGTTTAATAATGTCGGGCGACCGTTCGTGGTTGCCAATGAATAGCGCAAGTGCAAAAGCGGAGCCCAGTTGACCGGTCATCTCGGCGCTACCATCGCTGGAGCCGAGCATCCACATTTCAGGATTTTCATCGACCTGAGGTGCGGTTTCGAGAGCTTTAAAAGGATTGTCATCAGGCAGGTTGTCGTAGAGATGCCCCATGATCTGGAAAACCTGATGGGGGTATGCCTGGGGATCAACCTGTCTTCTAGGGTAAGACAGGGCTGCAGAAGCGAGTTGATCTGCGCCGGGAGCCCTGCCGACCCCGAGGTCGATTCGGCCGGGATGCAGAACCGACAACATACGGAAGGTTTCAGCAACTTTATAAGGACTGTAGTGGGTCAGCATAACGCCGCCAGTGCCGACTCGAATATTGTTGGTCAGCTGAGCAATATGGCCCACCAGTATCTCTGGGCAGGGGCTAGCGTAGCCGGGGGTACCATGATGTTCCGCAACCCAGTAGCGGTTGTAGCCTAATTGATCGCAAGCTTGTGCAAGTTTCAAAGTGTCGCGGGGGCCCTGACTGGCTGGTGCGCCATCGTGAACGGGGGATTGATCGGTTACGCTGAGTGAAAGTTTGGTTGGCATCAAAACCTTTATAGAATGTCAGTTAGGTGGTTGCTTATTAGCGAATTCTAAATTATATCGATCTAAAGTAACACCTACTTGAGTAGTTATTTGTATAAAAAATTAGATTCTTTAAGTTAGGTTTTTTTGCGTATCATTTTTTTTAGTACTAACCAGCTGAAATAATTTGCTTTATATGCAGCTTATAAAGCAGTTTCCGAACAATTTTTGGGTGGTTAGTAAACTGATTTTCGCCATCATTCTTTATGGTCGAGAGTCGCCAAAAAAAATAATGAAAGAAGTTGGGTTTTGCTGAAGTAGTTAAGTTTGCAGCGGTTAGCTATGGAAATGATCGGGTTCTAGCGCTGTTGCAGTGCCTGCAGTCGTAGATTTCTCAGACCCCGTTGTATCGCTACGCCCTTTAGGCCTTGTTGCAGTAAAGGCTGTACGGTAATGGGTTTGGTTTGGGCGAGGGCCCGTTTTAACAGTACTGCCGGTTGGTATGGGTGATCGAGCGCGTCAACGCCTCCACCTGCAACGGCTTGGCAGGCAAGCAAAAAAAACTCAAAGCGCTGTTCACGCCGAAATGCATCCAGACTCTCTAGTAGGGAAAGCAATTCCTCAGGGTCTGCTTTTTCAACTAGGTCAGCGCGTTGAAAATGGTTTGACACCAGTCTCGCCAGGTCATGCCAGCTGTTCGGTACAGACAGACGGTCACAGAGTTGTTTTAAAGGAGATGGCTGGGATGGTTTTAGGGCATGTAACGGTTCATTAAGTACCGGACTGCCAAGCGCAGTTAACAACGCGGCGAACCGGATTTCGCCTCTGTTAGTGAGAATACAGGCACGTTGAAGGGCTTGCTCGGCAAGTTGTCCGAGGTGCTGAAGCCCATTTCTATATTGAGTTGGGCTAGGCTGTTCGTATAGAGCATCAAGCTCGGGAGCAACTACAGCCAGTGCACCGACAGTTTTGAGTACTTTAATAAATGTGCTGCTGTCCGGGCCCTCAAGTGCGCGTTTCCATTCCTGCCAGATTCGTTCTGGCACCAGGTGATCTGCTTCACCCTGGGCAACCATTTCTCGCATCAGCGTGCAGGTTTCATCGGCGATGCTAAACCCAAGTTTATGGAAACGCGCCGCAAACCGGGCAGTACGCAGAATCCGAACCGGATCTTCACGGAATGCCGGTGAGACATGGCGTAATTTTTTGTCAATTAGGTCTGCAGCGCCGTTGTAGGGGTCAAACAGGGTGCCGTCTACCGCTTCGGCAATGGCGTTGATGGTCAGGTCTCTGCGCAGAAGATCCTCTTCAAGGGTGACCGTTGGGCTAAAGTCGACGCTAAAACCGTGATATCCACTGCCGGTTTTGCGTTCGGTCCTGGCCAGGGCGTACTCTTCATGGCTAGTTGGGTGCAGAAAAACCGGGAAATCAGCGCCCACCTGCTTAAATCCCGGTGCCTTCATCTCAGCAGGTGTACTACCGACCACCAGGTAGTCCCGGTCCTTGACCTCGATTTTCAACAAGCGGTCGCGCACTGCGCCGCCGACCAGGTAGCTTGTCAGTTTGGCTTGCATGGTGTTATTTGCATTTTAAATGTCGGCGAATGGTCTGGAGTGGCTGGTTTGTTCGGTTGGCCCTGATCGCTAT
>JAESTY010000027.1 GCA_016763355.1 Immundisolibacteraceae bacterium | reverse complement strand
GCGGTGATGATGCCGGGTTGAGTCGAGATGATTTCGGTGTAACCGAGTCGGTTAAGGCTTTCTGAGTGCTGGGCGGTGATGGCCTCAAGTCGTGCTTTGCCCGCAGCTTCAGCGTTAACAGCCTGATCAAGCTGTGATTCACCGATGAAACCACCCGATATCAGCTCCCGAGCTCGGCTTAAATCGCGTTTTGCCCGCTCATAATCCGCCGCCGCAGCCTGTTTGAGATTGTCCAGATTGGCACTGCCAAGGTGATAGTCCTGGGTATCCAGTGCGGCAATAACCTGACCGACCTCGACTTTATCGCCCAGGTTTACCTGACGGGTATTGAGTCGTCCACCAACCTGAAACGCGAGCTGGCTCTGGTAACGCGGCTCTAATGCCCCTGGATAACTTAAGTTGAGCTGATTGCTGCTGGTTTCATAACTGACCACCTTAACCAGTCGGTTGAGCTGGATTTCGGCAATATCTTCACCACAACCTGCAAGTAGCAGGCTGGTGATTAGCAATGGGGGCAATAAGCGCACTAGAGTAGATCCTTTACGTTGATAATCCTGACGGCTTGAAGTTACGGTGCTGTCGGTGATTGGCAGGCTCGGGTGTTAGTTCTGTGAGCAATCTATTCATCCTGATCGAGGATGAAATGGCTCAGTTTACCCGGTTAGATGCTGGGCTAGATGGCTAGCTAGATACTAGACTAGATACCGGGCCATCAAAGCACAAAGTTGATTGCAATCATCGAGTTTCTTAACCTTGCTAAGAGTAGCACTGAACGAACGTTTGGTTTCTCAACTGGGCGGATTAATTAGTGTTGATTAGTTCCATCCAGTTCAACTCAAGGCCAAATCAGGTCTTCGGTAACGCTCGCTTAAAAGGTTGGTACACAGAGGTTGGTTTTAGTGGATGATTTGATAGCATGCTCAAGACTAATTAACTGGGGGTAGGGGAGTTGGGGTCGCAAATAATAATCAGAGTCTCAGCAGCACCGTTGGTGCCAGTAACCTGGGGCCAGCGTAGGTTGGTCCTGTTGGCATCGGCGGTATTGTTAGTGTGGTGCACCTGCAGCGTGTCCGTGGTATTAGCAGCCACCAAAACGGAAGGCCAGCAGGTGTTGCACGGCGCAATTGCCGGTTACTCCGCCGGTGGCATGATCTCAATGCTCGGTGAGGGCTTAACGGCGATGGTTCGCGCTGAATTCCCAGGGTCTTCGCTGACTTATGAACCCGGTAATCCGGCCGGTGGTCTGGTTAAAATGGTGGCAGGTAAGCGGCCTTTTTCAATTCAGACTTCGCTAGAGCTGGCGGTTGCCCGTGCCGGCCAGAAGCCCTTCAGGCGTCGCTATGGGGATGATGAACTATTTGCCGTCGGCCAGTTTGTTGAAGGCATGGCGGTGCAGGTATTAATGCGGGCGGACTTTCTGCGTGATCATGACGTTACTAATCTGCAGCAAGTTGCTGATCAACAGATACCACTTCGGCTGTCAGCCAACATGCGCGGTAATCTACTCGGTCAGTTGGTTACCAAGCGGGTGCTCGAACATTACGGACTTAATTTTGAACAGGTGCTGGCCAACGGTGGCGACGTGGTTTACCTGGCCACGCGGGCTTCAGCGCAGATGATGCGTAACCGGAAACTGGATATGGTGCTAACAGCCAGTTTTCTGCCCAGCAGCCGTTTAATCGAAATTGCCACAGCGACAGACATAAAACTGATGCCATTGCCGGATGAGTTGCTCAGCCAGATGGCGGCTGAATTTGGTTTTGGCACCATGGTCATACCCGCAGATACCTATACATTTTTAGACGCTGATTTGCCGGCACTAACCACCGGGTTTTTGCTCACAGCAGGTAAACAAACTGCTGTTGAAGATGCTTACATGATGGCGCGTTCCTTACATCGTCAATTTGATCTGTTACGCGGGTTACATCCGTCATTTGCCAGTTTTGAACCGCAGATGTTGTTAAAAACTGGCAAAGTAGGCCTGCACCCTGGGGCTGCAGCCTATTATAAAGAGGCCGGCTTACTGGCAGAGTAACTATCAGGCCGCAGGTTAATCTTAACGCCTGGATTAGTCTTTAATCTCAACAATCCACCTAACAATCCACCTAACAATCCACCTAACAATCCATCAGGGGCGAGGATTCATATTAATTTCAATCCATTGAGCTGGCTACAGACCGGAAGCCGGGTGGAAGCGGTGGGCGTGCGGCGACTGTTGGTCACCCTGTTGGCGTTGCCGTTGGCACTGTTTATTGGTTATCAGGCATTGGCTGGCACCAACCAGTCACTGGCGAATCTGATCTCCGGGGTGGTGATCGCCTATCCGGTGGCGCTGGCCATTCGATATTTTTTCGGCCAGCGCTATCGGCAATACCGAACTGATGGTGCGCAAGTGCTGATCGCCATAGGCGTGGTTCTGTTTGGATTTATCTGGTTTTGGGCCGAGCCTTTTCAGGTCTTGCCATTCCCACCCGGGAATTTGTCGCCGTTGGCGCTGGCGGTGGTGTTTGTCGCCGCAACCTATCCGATTGCTTTTGCGACCTTAAGCTGGCGTCGTGATTGTCAGCGGATTACCGGGTTTGACTGGCTATTGGTGAGCCTGAGCCTGATTGCAGGTGGCTATCTGGTTCTGCAAACCCATCGTTACGCCCAGTGGATCAGCGGTATTGATGAGTTCACTGATTATGATCTGACCGCAGCACTGGTTTATCTGATGTTGACCCTGGAATTGCTGCGCCGCAGTGTCGGTGCCGGGCTGTCACTGGTTGTTTATAGCCTGCTCGCTTATCTGTTTTTTGGGCACCTGCTGGAGGGGACATTTAGCCATCGTGAGTTTGAGCTGATGGAATTCGCCGAGCAGATGATCATCAGTGAAAGTGGTGGTCTGTTTGGGGTGCCCCTGCAAGTGGCGGCCAGTTATGCTTTTCTGTTTATCCTGTTCGGTAAATTGCTTGAGGCCAGCGGTGGGGGGCAGTTTTTCTTTGATCTTGCAGCAGCGGTTGCCGGACGGCGCGACGGCGGTGTTGCCAAGGTAGCCGTGGTTTCCAGTGGCCTGTTTGGCACCCTCTCTGGGAGCCCTGCTGCGGATGTGATGACCACCGGTTCAATCACCATTCCGATGATGAAACGGCTCGGTTATGGTGGGGTGTTTGCTGCAGCGGTGGAATCGGTGGCCTCTACCGGTGGTAGTTTGTTACCCCCGGTGATGGGTGCAGCGGTGTTTCTGATGGTTGAATTTACTGCTATTCCTTATGCCGAAATTGCCTATTCAGCGATTGCGGTTGGTCTGTTTTATTACCTCTCTATCTATTTTCAGGTGCACTGGCGTTCGCGTCGATTAGGTCTCACCGGTATGGCAGCCGAGGACATTCCTGCGGTGGGCCAGACACTGGCTCAGGGTTGGTATCAGTTGCTTGCGTTGGTCGCCCTGGTGGGTCTGTTGGTCGCCGGTTTTGGTCCCGCATTTGTCGCCGCCAGTGCGGTACTGGTATTGCTGATCAGTAGCAATATTGGTCAGAGGCCGATTACCCCCGCAGTAATCGCCAGAGTCTGTAGTGATGGCTGTAGCGCATTGGCGCCGTTGATCGCTGCAGTCACCGCAGCCGGTTTAGTGATCGGTTGCCTGAATGTCACCGGGTTGGCGGGCAAACTGGCTACCCTGATCTTTTTAATAACCGATGGCGCTGAATTTGCCTCGCTGCTGATGGCGATGGTGATTACGTTGATTCTAGGCATGGGTATGCCGGTGGTGGCTGCCTATGCGCTGGTGGCTACCTTGATAGCGCCGGTGTTACTGGAACTAGGTTTACCCATTCTGCAGGTGCACCTGTTTCTGGTTTATTTTTCGGTGTTATCGGCGATTACGCCGCCGGTGGCAATCGCCTGCTTCGTGGCGTCTAGCATTGCGGATGAGAATCCGATGGCGATTGCCTGGCAATCGATTCGACTGGCGTTGGTTGCGTTTGCGATTCCGTTTCTGTTTGTCTATCAGCCGGGTTTATTGCTGCAGGGTTCGGTTGTTCAGATAGGCCTGGCATTAGTCAGTACCGGGCTGGGAATATGGCTGTTATCGCTGGCCCTGGAAGGGTATGATCGCGCGCCTTTAACGGTGGCAACCCGGCTGTTATTGATGGCTGCCAGCCTATGTGCATTGGCGCCAGTTGGATGGCTATTGATCCCCGCCCTGTTAGCCGCACTTGGCTACTATCAGATCCATCGGCAGCACCATGTGGCAAACGTCTGATCAACTTCCAGGTTTAATGGTCAGTCTGAATTGATGGCACCCCAACGACTTAGCAATGGTGGCCTTATCTTAGTGAATAAACCTTAATGGTTGATCCAGTAACAGCACAGACCGTCCGCTATGATGATTCTCGATCGCGCTATGTATTGGTCTGTTGCGGCGCATTATTTGCGATCGCCACCGAAGCCCTGATCGGTTTTCTGCTGCCGTTACTAGCGCTACAGCAGCAGCTGCCGCCGACTCAGTTAGGTCTACTAGTAGCGGCGGGCTCGATAGGGCCGATTCTATTTGCCCTGCCTGGGGGCGCTTTTTGCGATCATTTTGGTGATCGCAGAATGATGATGATCAGCGCGGTCGGGGTGGCTTTGAGTACCCTAGCTTACACGCTGTTTGATGACTTTTATCTGCTTTGCATGGTGGCGGTTGTGGGTGGGTTTTTCCGCGGCATGAGCTGGGTGGCGACTCAGTCTTATGCGATGCGTTTTATCTCGGCGGCGCGTCGGCAGCGCTTCATGGGCCACTTTTCATTTGTCGCCGGTATTGGCATGTTAATCACGCCGCTGGCGGCAGGTTGGTTGTCTGAGCATATTAACCTCGCCAGTGGTTTCAAATTCATGGCCTGTTGGGGTGGCAGTCTGTTTATAGTCGCCTGGCTGTTGCCGAATCTGCACCGGCCAGTGAATAAGAGCAGAAAATTGATTGACGTGATGATGGCCAGCTATGTCGATGCGTTGCCGTTGCTAGCCCGGCCAATTATCGTGGTAATTATGGCTTTTACTCTGCTGCGGTTAGCCGCGGCGGCGATCAATAGCTCGTTCTATCCAGTTCACCTTAATGATATTGGTACCTCGATTACGGTGATGGGCCAGCTATTTGCGCTGATTCATGTCGGTACGTCAGTCGGTACATTGATCGCAGCGCCACTCGGCAGACGTTTTTCGACGGCCACAGTACTGGGTTTTTCCGTAGCGCTCTCGCTGCTGAGCATTGCCATGGTGCCGTTTTACAATACCTTGACCGCAATTGCTTTCTGGACACTACTGCATGGTCTGGGACAGGGCATTAGTCTGCCGCAGATTCTTGCTGCTATTGGTCGTCATACGGATAATTCAGAGCGTGGCCTGGTGCTGGGTATGCGCTCGATGTTTAATCGAACCGGCTATCTATTTGTGCCGGTGATGTTAGGGGTGATGGTGCAAAACGCCGGACTGCAGATAGCGTTTATGGTGGTAGCAGGAGGTTTGCTGCTGCTGGTGCTGGTCAGTACGATTGCACTGGCTAGAATTGATAAAAGCGATGATAGAAGCATTGATAAAAATTAGTCTGAATTACACGCTGTTATAAACCGATCGGGAGAACCTCTATGAGTAAGCTAATTGGTGCGGCTTTATCGCCGTTTGTGCGCAAAGTACGGGTCTATTTAGACGAACGGGGCATTGGCTTTGAGTCCGCTCATATGGTGCCCGGCGGTGACGATCCGGCGTTTCGCAAGATCAGTCCGTTGGGCAAAATTCCTGCCTACCAGGATGATCAGGTGGCGGTGTCAGATTCCAGCGTTATTATTGCCTACCTGGAGCGCCGTCACGGTGCTGCGCTCTATCCAGATGACGCGGTGGAACTGGCTCGAGCACTCTGGCTCGAGGAGTATGCCGATAGTGCTCAGTTCGATGTTTTTATCGCTGGGATCTTCTTTGCGCAGATAGTAGCTCCGGCTATGTCCGGCGCTGGACCCGATGTCGCCGCCATTCAGGCCAGCGTAGATCGGTTGCCAGAAGTGTTTAATTACCTGGAGACTCAGATAGAGGGTGAATTTCTGGTCGGTGATTCACTGACGATCGCAGATATCAGCGTGGTTAGTCCGTTTGTGAATCTGGAGTACTGTGGGCACCCGCCGAACCCGGCGCAATGGCCTAAGTTGGCCAACTATGTGGCCGGCATTATGCGGCGGCCAGGGTTTCGCAGCGCACTGGATGCCGAGGCCCCATTGCTGCAAAAAATGTCTGGTCGTTAAACCTTCTGTTTTGATCTGTTTTGATCTGATTTGATCTGGCCTGATTGGATTTGACCTGATCAGGACCTGACCTGACCTGATTTGATTTGATTTGATTTGATTTGATTTGATCAAGACCAGCGTTAATTTGATACCAGTTTGGGCAGTCCGATAGTGGCGGTTTTTGGTGGTTCGAACACAGTTCGATTGCGGCCGGCGTGTTTGGCTTCATACAGAGCCAGGTCGGCGGCTGCCAGCAGCGAGGTGACATCACGCTGATCCTGCGGTGGCTCGTAAACCGCCACCCCACAACTTAGGGTGACCCGACATTCGACATTGTGGGCAATGATGGGTGTACTGCCGACCGTCTCTAGCAGACGTTCAAAAGGTGGCGTCACCTGCAGACCGCAGCTATTGAGAAGAATTAAAAATTCCTCCCCGCCGTAGCGGCCGATTGGATCGTAGGGACGTAACGCGGAGGCAATCCGCTTGCTAACTTCTTTTAGCACTTCATCGCCGACCAGGTGGCCATGTTCATCATTGATTTTTTTGAAGTGGTCGATGTCGCACATGCCGATCGCAAGCGGATACATTTGCCGATGTGCGCGCACCATTTCCAGATCCAGCGCGGACATAATTGCTCGCCGGTTAAGCAAATTGGTTAGTGGATCATGGGTGGCTTGGTAGGTCAGCTGTAACTGTGCTTCAGCCATGCGTGCCTGCAGGTTAAGCATACGCCTGCCAACCTCAAGCCGCGCTTTGAGTTCAATCGGTTCAAAAGGTTTGATGATGTAATCATTGGCGCCAGCATCCAGCGCTGTCACCACATCAATTGGCTCATTTCGGGCTGTTAACAGAATAATAAATGGCGGATCGGTAGTCTGCACTTCACGAATTCGCGCACACAGGGTAACCCCATCCAGGTTGGGCATTTCCCAGTCCAGAATTAGTAACCGGGGCGGATCTTCCTGGTGCATTAAATCCCAGGCAGCGTTGCCATCTTCTGCCAATAGTGGCTCGTAACCCCATTGGCTGCTGACTGCTTGGAGCATCGCACGGGACGTGGGGTCATCTTCTGCAATCACCAGTTTCATAGCAGGCTCTCCTGAATAGCTGTTTTGAGTTGTAAAAATTGTGGTTCAACACCCTGAACCCACTCCTGAATGCGATGTGTATCCCCGGTTTCTGCGGCAAGTTCCAGCGCGCGAGCTAACGCGGACAGAGCGTTACCACCGACATTGGATGACGCGCCCTTAATCTTGTGAGCTTGTATTGCGACCTGTTTGGGGTCATTGGCGGCGGCCTGTTCATTGATGGTGGTAATTATCCCGGGCATGTCCTGTAAAAATGTTTCCGCTACATTTCGCATTAGATCGAGGTCATCCATTAACCGTCCCGCCATTGCCTCCTGATCAAATATTTTTTCCGTGCCGTTGAGCTGGGTGAAGTCAGGTATCGACGTTATTGGGTTGGGCGGTGGTTCACTCTCAGCTTCATTAACTACCTTTATCTTACTAGTTACGTTAGCAGTTGTGGCGGGAGTATTTGAGGTTATGCAATGATCAGGCAGCCACCGCCTCAATGCGGTGGTTAGCTGGTCCAGGTCGACCGGCTTGGTCAGGTAGTCATTCATCCCCGCCGCTAAACAGTGGTCCCTATCGTCTTTCATGGCATTGGCGGTGATGGCCACCACTGGAACCAGATGATTGACCACCGCAGAATCCGGGTCCCGAATGACTCGGGTAGCGCTAAGGCCGTCGAGGACCGGCATCTGGCAATCCATTAAAACCAGGTCGTAGGGGATGCGTTCCAGGGTACTGACTGCCTCCTGGCCATCATTGGCCAGGTTGGCCTCAATACCGTATTTTTTTAGCATGCCTTTGATCACCGCCTGGTTGGTGGCGCTATCTTCGGCGACCAGCACACGGGCGTTAAATTGCGGTAGCTGCTCAGTCGAGTGGCTGGTTATCAGTATTGGGTTGTCATTAGTTGCTGCTAACACTTGCTCAATAACGGCTAGCAATTCTGACTGTGCAATCGGTTTGCTTAATAAACCATTAAAACCAATACCCTGTAACTTGTTAAAATCACCCGCCATTCCGATTGGACTGACCATGATTCGTTTAACTTGTTTCAGCAAGGGGTCTTCCTTCATCAATTGATTTAAGCGGATACCGTCCATGCCTGGCATCTGTTGATCCAGCAGCACAATGTCGAAGGGTTTTTCCTGTGATTTGGCCTGGTAAAGCAATTCGAGGGCAGCCGGGCCACTGTCTGCCAGGTCGTGGCGGATATTCCAGCCGGTCAGTAATTGATGGATCAGCTTTCGGTAACTGGCGTTGTCGTCAACCACTAGTATTTTTATATCGCCGAAATCTACTGCAGGCAGGGTTTTTGGTTTTTCTTGCGACGGTGATAATCGAAGTGTTACCCAGAAAGTTGACCCAGTCTCGACTTCGCTGGTCACGCCTATCTCACCATCCATCAGCTCAGCAAGTTGCTTACTAATGGCCAGTCCCAACCCGGTGCCTCCGAACTGACGAGTGGTTGATGCATCGGCTTGACTGAAACGTTTAAAGAGTTTTTCCTGGTGTTCTTCGGTTAAGCCAATGCCGGTGTCAGTTACTTCGACTCGCAACAGACCCTTCTCAATCTCTGGAAAGCACCGCAGGGTAACTTCTCCCTGCCTGGTAAATTTAATCGCGTTACTGAGCAAGTTGGTCAATATTTGTCGGATTCGCCCCGGGTCGCCGTGATAGCAGATATCACTGATCGGGTTGGCCGGACAAATCAGTTCAAGCTGTTTTTCATCGGCACGTATTGCCATCGAACCGCCGAGTTCGGCGATCAGGGTGGCGAGTCCAAAATCGACCAGTTCGAGGTCAAGCTTGCCGGCTTCAATTTTTGAAAAGTCGAGGATGTCATTGATGATACTCAGCAGATACTCTGCGCTCTGCCTAATGGTGGTGGCCTGGGTTCTCTGTTGGTTATCAAGTTGGGTGTCGAGTAGCAGGGAAGTCATGCCAAGAACACCATTCATCGGTGTACGAATTTCATGGCTCATATTGGCAAGGAACTCACTTTTGGCGAAGCTGGCCATTTCTGCGGCAGCAACTGCCTGATGCAGAGCTGCTTCAGTGGCTTCATGGTTCTCGATTTCCAGGTCGAGACGGTCAAGTGAGGTCGTTGTGTTACGTATCTCATCGAGCATGGCGTTAATGACCGAGGCCAGTTTGCCAAGCTCATCGGTGCGGGTTTCAGGCAGTTTTTCGTCCAGGTGGCCGGCGTCTATTCTGGCCAGTAGCGAGGTGATTTCTAATAGCGGACCGGTGGTTCTCCAGGCCATAACCCAGGCCAACAGCGCACCGAAAACAAGGAAGCCGCCGGTCAGCAGAAGGGAATTTTGACGAGCGTTACGCAGACTCAGTTGGAGTTTATCGGTGGCGTATTCAATCACCAGGTAGCCGATTAACTCCTGGTCCGCAGTTAGCAGGGCCAGTCCTGTCATTAAACTATTCGGACCCTGCTCGCTGATCGTTTGTTGAGTGCTCACCAGCTTGGTGATCGCTGGGTTATCCAGCTTACGTAACCAGTGTGGATTGTCATCAGTACCATTACTGATGACCCGACCCTGGTTATCCAGCGCGTAAACCGCTTGTACCTCTTCGGTGCTGAGCGCCTGTGCCAGTTCTATCTGGATCTGTTTGATGTCAAGAAAGTAGAGTGGGTCGGTTAAAGCCACAGCAGTTGATTGGCTAATTTCACTGGAACGAATATTGAAATAGTTGTTGAGTTCCTGCTCGAGGGTGTTGCTCGAAACGAAGCTAATGCCACCTCCTACCAGGGTTACGATAGCGGCGGTAAATAGCACCAGCTTGGCGTTCAGGCCTAAATTGGAAACCGGGTTAGCCACCGAGTTTATTGGTCTGAACCAAAGTTGATGGTTGAGAGTTCGGTGATGGCCTGGACTGGGATTTCGTCGAATCGGCTGGTACGTTCAAAATCGTTTAACACCCGTTTGCCAACAACCGTACTGTGCATAGTTGTTAACAGGTCTTTGATGGCTGCCTGAAGATGATTTTCCAGGTCAGGCCGGGTCAGCATGACGTGATATGGGATGGTTGAGCTGGTGTGAATGATTTTGAGTTCACTGATCAGCGGGCCGGCGAGTTTTTTGAGTTTGTTGCCGGCCATTGCCCCTGCATCCAGGCGACCGTGCAGAACCCACATCAAGGTGTTTTCATCGGCCCCTGTAAAACGAGAATCAATACTTTTGTCATCAGTGACGACCTGGTCCTTGGTTAAAATTAGATGGTGATTGCGTATCTCACTGGCGGGTAACAGGTAACCACTCGATGAGAAGGGTTCTTCGAAGCCGATGGTATGTCCGGCCAGGTCAGAAATCTGTTTGAGCGGACTATTGGCAGTGGTGAAAATTACGCTGTGATATTCGGCAATACCCTTTTTCCAGCGGCGCAGAAAAAAATCGCCCGCCCCAAGGCGGTTCATTTTTAGTGCGCTGACCGAGCTATCGATGAACAGGTCTACCTTGCCCTGTTTCATCAAATTGGCCATCTGCTCATGGGTCCGGGTGATCCGAACTTTGCCTTTATCGATGTCGAATTCTTTCAAACCCATCGATAGGTAAGTTGCCAGTGGTAAAAACAGAGCGATTTCGGCATCTGGCGTATCGGATAGCGAACCGATGGTCAGGGCTCGAGCATTGGTCAGGCCCGGCAGGGCGACCAGGGCAATCGCTGCCAATATCAGCGGTAGCCATAAGCGTTGACGGGTTAAGGTTATTCGGTCGTTATCCACTATCAAATACTCCTGGTTTTTAATCTGGCAGCTGTTCTTAGGGTCCTAAACAGGCTCAAAATAACCTCTTATTCATTTCGGTTTTAAGCTGTCCAAAACATTGTTCTAGCTCAGGAAACTGACTTTTTATCAGCTGCAAATCGTGCTGTTGGCTAGCTTGTTCCAGTTCTAGTGCGATCTGACTCAACGCCAGGCCACCGACATTGGCGGCGGCGCCTTTGATTTTGTGGGCCTGGGCCTGGCACTGGTCTACTTCATTAGTCTCTAGCAGGGCTTTAAGGCTACTAATTTGTTCATCCATATCATTGAGAAAGGTGGTTGCAACCGTGCGTATTAATTCGTCATCGTTGAGTAGCCGAGCAGCCATACCGCTGTGATCAAATACCTCGGCGTTGACAGCCGTGGTTTCTGGCGGAGGCTGATTGGAGGGACTGTCTGTTGGTTCAGAGCTATCAGTAGGGGGAGTAGCGTTGGTTTGAAGATCGCCAGGGTTACGATTGGGTGGATTAGCTGACATTGCTTTGTTTGGCGATTCAGCAATCTTGTTAGCCGGCGTATCCGTGGTTACGGTATTTGCCGATGGTGGTTCCTGGGGCTCTGGTGGCGGCGCGCTACAGTGTGCGGGTAGCCAGCGCTCAAGCCTCTTTAACAAGGTCGACGGGTCGATGGGTTTGGTGATGTAATCGTTCATGCCTGCATCAATACAGTGCTGGCGGTCATCACTCATGGCATTGGCAGTCAGCGCGATAATTGGTACCTCTGGATCTAGCACTCCCGATTCAGGGCAGCGGATCGTACTGGTGGCTTCATAGCCGTCCATAACCGGCATCTGGCAATCCATCAACACCAGGTCGAATGGGAATTGTTTGAGGGTGGATACGGCTTCCGCGCCATTGCCGGCGACTTCAACATCGATGCCAAATCTCTGCAGCATGCCTTTGGCGACCATCTGGTTGGTGATATTGTCTTCAACCACCAGCGCTCGAGCATGGAACTGTGGGCGTTCTGCAATTTGAGTTTGCTGGGCGAACTGGGTGTCGCTGGCATCAATCTGGGCAACGTTGATCAGGGTCTCGCCGAGTTCGGCCTGCTGAATCGGTTTAGATAGAAAGCCGTTGAACTTGGCTTTGTCTCTTTTCAGAGAGCTACCCCGGCGACCGCGGGGCATCATTAGCACCAGTCGGCTGTCAGACAGCTGGGGGTCGTCACGCACGGATCGGCCTAATGAAAGTCCACTCATGCCCGGCATATCACTGTCGATTAACACAATGGTAAACGGGTTGCTATTGGCGACCCCGTCGTAAAGGGCCTGTAGCGCCTGCGGACCGCTGCTGACGATCTGATGATCAATATCCCAACGCTGTAGCGATTGTTCGAGTAGTTTCTGGCTGGCTTTACTGTCATCAACCACCAGAATATGCTGATCGTTGAGGTGGTCCATGGTGGGCGCCACCAGGCAGGTTTCGGCCGGTTCTAGCTGTAATGAAAAACTAAAAGTTGAGCCTTCACCGAACACGCTGGTTGCGCTGATCTGGCCACCCATCTGTTCGACAAGTTGTTTGCTGATCGACAGGCCGAGTCCGGTGCCTCCAAATTGTCGAGAGGTCGAGCTGTCGGCCTGTGAAAATCGTTCAAACAAGCCTTTTTGCTGGTCTTCATTAAGCCCAATACCGGTGTCGGTGACGGTTAAGTTGACCGTTCTGGGTTGATGCAGGTCTGCAGATAACGGCTCATCGTCAGGAGGGAAAAAGCAGACTTTAACCTCGCCTTTTTCTGTAAATTTAATCGCATTGCTGACCAGGTTAGTCAATATTTGTCGAATTCGACCCGCGTCGCCTCGATACCACTGACCCTCAATCACGCCGGACGGACAGATGAGTTCGAGTTTTTTCTCATAAGCGCGGTAGGCGAGTAAATCGGCGACCTCTTCGAGTAGGGTGCCGAACTCGAAATCGATAATTTCCAGCTCGAGCTTGCCAGCTTCAATTTTAGAAAAATCAAGAATGTCATTGATAATACTGAGTAGAAATTCGCCGCTACTTTTGATTGTTTGAGATTGCTTGAACTGTTGTTTTGTCAGTGGGCTGTCCATGAGCAGGCTGGTCATGCCCAGGATGCCGTTCATGGGAGTGCGGATTTCATGACTCATATTGGCCAGAAAATCTGACTTCAGGCGGTTGGTATGCTCTGCGATGTCACGGGCCTGGGCCAGGTCAGCAGCTTTTTCTCGGAGCACTTCTTCCCGACCGATCTCGCGGGATACATCATTGATTTCTATCAGGCAGTAGCGCTGATCTGCCTCGGTGAGCGGGCTGATGGTGAGTTCCTGCTGGATGATGATTTTTTGGGTACCCGACTGGTTTTTGGTAAACAGCGGTAACGGGTGGGGATGAAATGAGTTTGACAGCAGGGAAGCCAGTCCCAGGTCAATCGAGTCACTGCAAGCTCCATAACAGCGACTGCTTTTTTCGATGCCTAATTCGGTAAGGGGTTTACCGATTTGCGCATCCACCGGGTTCTTTAGCCGACTTAAAAACCAGTGGTTAGCAGTCACAATGTTGAGTTGATCGTCGAGCAACAACACACCGTGATTAAGGCGATTAATCAGGTTGGCCTGTAACGACAGGGATGAGGATTCCATTTGATTATCGGTATCTGTCAACTATTGATAACGGGTAGCAAGGTGGCTGATCAGGCCGTGAAGTATTTCTGTCGATTCAATATCCATGACGAAGGTGACAAAACCACGGATATCGTGATTAGGCACTGAAAAATCAACTCTCATGAACAGCACTCGGGTCTGTTCGTCCAGATTTCCGATCACCTCTTCGCAGGAACCCATTAGATAACTCGGCAGGGTGCTCTCCATAGTTATGTTGAGCGAATTAGCAATTTTGCCGAAACAGGCATTGAGAATAATGTTGCCGACCTCGGTAAGCGCTTCCTGCTCGAGCTGGGTGAGCATTTCCAGGGACATATCCGATGACAGCAACAGCCGCACCAGATCCAGAGATTTATCCTGTGGAAATAGCAGCAGCGCATCGCCACCGATGGAGCCATCAAACCGTTGGCAAACTGCACTGACCTTACCGCCAGAAAGGTTATTCAGTTGTTCGATCACATCGTCGCGGGTCAGAAAGCGTACTTCGGGCACGTCTAGCTGGACCCGCTCACTGATCATCGCGCCCAGGGCAGTGGCTGCGTGACTCATGCCAATGTTGATCACTTCTGAAAGTGAGTCCATTTCCAACGGGTTGAGGACGATTTCGAAGGGATCCTCAGCCGACATAAGCTAGTACCTTGGCAGGAGTAATGGGCTTGTGAATGATTGGAACACCGAGATCATCTGCGCCCTGCTGGATGTAGTCCTGAATGTTTGCGGTTAATAGCGCAATTCTGGCATTCGGCATTTCTTTCTGCAGGAGTGGGATCAGGGTTAGGCCGTCCATACCGGGCATGTTGTAGTCAACAGTGACTAGGTCGAAGCTTTGCTGACTAACCTGGGCAAGGGCTTCCTCACTGTTGGCTGCTTCGCAAATTGTCCAGTCGCTGTGTTCTTTGGAGACAATCGATTTGAGCATCATCCGCGAGGTAATGCTGTCATCAATGATTAGCATGGATTTCATCTTAGGTTGGTCCTCTTAGATCGATTTTCATGGATTGATTCTCATCGGTGAATCCTTGTGGTCTGACTAATTAGCGGTCGTTAGCATGTTGGATGGCGTTATCGAAGTCTGGATTTTCAGATCCAGGTGTTTCGGGCTGGTTGGGTTGATTGGATGAGGCTGTGTTATTAGCGTCAGATGGTGCGAGACCGATTTCATTGATTTCAGCCGTAATAAAACCCGGAAACTGGGCATTGAGCCGATCGCCATCTTCCAGGGTGAGGATTTTTTCAAGTTTGGGCATACCCTGGCTGATGGTGCTAACTTCGTCGGAGTGCCCTTGTTGCTCGAGCTTATTGGCAAGAATACTAAGGGCGACGCCGCCAACATTAATCGCAGAGTTGCGGATTTTATGGGCTTGGAGCACGGCCTCCTGCACCGAATTGTTGGCAACCAACTCCTTTAGGTAGCTGGTTTGGTCGACCAGGTCGCCCATGAAGGCTGCCGTGACCATGCGCATTAGTTCGTCATCATTGACCATCAATCGACGGGGTTTAACCGGTGCATCAGTTGGTTCGACGCCAATACTGTGATCAACCGGATGCTCGATATCGATTAGTTTGGGGGCCGCAGTATCTGCGTCCTGGTCTGGTTGGGATGGTTCAGGCAGCCAGCGGATCAGCGCCTGGCTTAATTTAGTCGGGTCGATGGGCTTGCTGACATAATCGTCCATGCCCGCTTCAAGGCAGCGTGCGTGGTCTTCGGGTCTGGCGTTGGCTGTCATGGCCACCACGGGAATATCCGGATCCATACAGTGCCAACTCTGGTCGCGGATCAATGCGGTGGCCTCAAAGCCATCCATGACCGGCATTTGGCAATCCATGAAAACCAGGTCGTAGGGGAGCAGTGCTAGCGTTCGTAGGGCTTCCTGGCCATCGGCTGCAATATCTACATCGATGCCAAATTTTGCCAACATGCCTTTGGCAACCTGTTGGTTGGTGGTGTTGTCTTCTACCACCAATACTCGTGCTGAGAACTGCGGCAGGTCTCTGTTTGTATGTTCTGTTTGGCTGCGCTCAGTGATTCGGGATATTCCACTGATGGCCAATAACTGGCTATAAAGGGTTTTCTGATTAATGGGTTTACTAAGCGCGCCGGCAAAACCTGCCTTATTCATCCGTTCGCCGTCACCGCGCCGACCCTGGGCAGTGACCATCAGTACCTTGGTATCGGCGAACAGATCTTCACTGATGATCTGTTTGCCTAGCCGGGAGCCATCAAGTCCCGGCATATGCATATCGAGTAAAACCAGGGTATAGGGGTTTTGGTTTTCGATGCCATCGTAGAGTGCCTGTAACGCCCTTGGGCCATTACTGACTTTGTCATGTTGAATTTGCCAGCTGCTTAGTAGTTCATGTAGTAACTGTCTGTTGGTGGCATTGTCATCGACGATCAGCATGCGTTGGCTGGATAAATCGACCAGCTCGGTAGTTTCTCGTCTATGTTCGGCGATCGGCAGGTTAATCGTGAACCAGAAGGTTGAGCCTTCATTTTCGACGCTACGAACACCAATCTCGCCGTCCATCATCTCTACTAGCTGGCTACTAATTGAGAGCCCGAGTCCGGTTCCACCATATTCACGGGTGGTGGTTGCATCGGCCTGACTGAATCTTTCAAACAGTTTTTCCTGCTGCGACTTGCTCAGGCCAATTCCAGTGTCGGTCACTTCAAAATGTAATTTGCAGAGACCCTCGACCGGGTCTAGTGCGTTGAAATGAACTGCAATTTCGCCTTTGGTAGTGAACTTCTGCGCGTTACCGACAAGGTTAGTCAGTATCTGCCTGATCCGGCCAGGGTCGCCGATAAACCATTGCGAATCCATCGGGTTTGCCGGACAGATGAGTTCAACTTCACTGTTTTCTGAATAGATAGAGTGGGCCTCTGCCATGTCAGACAGGAGTTCACCCAGGTCAAATTCAATCGGTTCCAGGTCGAGTTTACCGGCTTCGATTTTGGAAAAATCAAGGATGTCATTGATGATGCCGAGCAGGGCTTCCGCACTACGTTTGATGGTCCTGGCGCGTTGGTGCTGGTTTTCATTGAGCTCACCATCGAGTAGTAAATTGGTCATGCCGATAACACCGTTCATCGGCGTGCGAATTTCATGACTCATATTGGCAAGAAAATCGCTTTTCGCCTCGGTGGCACCTTCAGCGATAGTCCGAGCTTCGTGCAGCGCAGCTTCGACCTGCTTTTGTTCGGTAATCTCGGTGCGGATGGCTACATAACTTTGAATGGACCCGGTCTGATTTCGAAATGGCACAACCGTACTGGCGACCCAGTAGATAGCGCCCTGCTTGTTCATGTTGCAGATGTCGCCATGCCAGATATTGCCGCTGGCAAGGGTTTTATACATATGTGCCCAGAACGACTGCGGGTGATGACCTGAGTTGATCACGCGGTGGTTTTGACCCATGATTTCGGTCATTTTGTAACCACTGACGTCAACAAACTTTTGGTTGGCAAAAGTGATGGTGCCGTTAAGGTCGGTGACCGACACCAGAGCGTGCTGGTCGAGCGCAAATTTTTGCTCCGCAAGTTCCGCTAGCGCTTGTTCGGTCTCCCGGTGGGAACGTTCTAGAACATCAACGTGTGCGCTGCGCAGTGCTAACATCAGGTTAAAGTCGTCGGCTAGCTGGCCAATTTCATCATTGCTTGCTACTTCTACCCGTTGGTCTAGTTTTCCTGAGGAGGCGTCACGACTGGCTTTGGCGAGTGCGATTAGCGGTTGAGTGATTCGTCGAGCCTGAAACAGTGCGGGTCCAATCACTAACAGGGCGGTAATCAACAACACAATAACGGTTATTCGGGCTAGCCAATGGGCAACAGCAAGGGCTTCAACCTGGTCTATTTCACTGATTAATACCCACCGGGTGTTAAAAGCGTTAATCGGATGATAGGTACCAAACACCGGACGACCCTCTGGGCCGGTGTAACTAATAACTGGGAAGTTAGGCAGGGTGTTCTGAGAGTTTTTTTGTTTGAGTGCAGTGCGCGCAATTAGGGTGTCGATTTGGCGCGTTAATATATTTGCGTTTGCGTTTGCGTTTGCGTTCACGGAACCACTACCTTGGGGCTTGGGAGTGCTCCGCAGTAGACCATCGGCACCGAGCAGGTAGTGCACCCGAGTTT
>JAESTY010000260.1 GCA_016763355.1 Immundisolibacteraceae bacterium | reverse complement strand
GTCATGGTTGTTTGTGGCTCACGAGAGCCAGGTACCAAAAGCCGGTGATTTCGTCACCACTTACATGGGTCAGGATAATGTCATCGTTGCCCGCCATAGCGACGGTACGGTTAAGGTGTTTACCAACTCCTGTACCCACCGTGGCAATCGAATCTGTTTTGCTGATCGGGGCAACACCCGGCAGTTCCCCTGTAATTACCACGGTTGGGCTTTTGGTACCGATGGCGAACTTAAGGGTATGCATGAGGAGGATCACTACCAGGGCTGGATCAACCCACCTGAATTAGCGCTTCAAAACGCCCGCGTAGAACATTATAAAGGGCTGATTTTTGCCTGTTTTGATAGTGATGCGCCAGGTCTGGAAGCGTTTCTGGGTGATTACCGCTGGTATCTGGACATTATTCTTGACCAAACCGATACCGGCACCGAATTCGTCGGCGGTACGGTTAAAAATATGTACAACGCCAATTGGAAGTTTGGTGCTGAAAACTTCACCGGTGATGGTCTGCACGCCAGCTGGACTCACGACTCTGGCGGCAAAGCCATGATGGGTGGCGCTGAAGTAAGCGAGATTATGCCGGTAGATCCCGAATCCTTTCATGCCAATGCTAATGGTCATGGCTGGGAAGGCGGAGTTGATGGTATGGGTACCCTGGGATTGTTGAGTATGGCCAACCCGGAAGCGATGCAGTACTACATGAGCAGCCGCGAAAAAATAGCTAAACGGCTCGGTGAACTACGGGCCAATAAACTTTGGGGCTCGGTGGTTTCGGCCTCGGTATTCCCGAATTTCTCTTATCTTCCGGGTATCGGCACCATGCGAGTGTGGCTACCTAAAGGCCCCCACCAGTTTGAGCTGCGTGCCTGGACCCTGGTCAATAAAGACATGCCCGACAGCGTTAAGGATACGGTTCGAGATGCCTGCATGCAGACTTTCGCACCCGGTGGTGTGATGGAAATGGATGATGGCGAAAATTGGGAAAACGCCACCATGTCTAATGAAGGTGCGGTGACCCGCAAACAAAGACTGCATTATGGCCTGCGGGTAGGTACCAGTACTCGGGATGATCCGGATCTACCCGGCAATATCAGTCGGCCTATGTATAACGATTCCAACCAACTAGCTTTTTACCAACGCTGGATGGATTACATGACCGCCGATCACTGGGATGAGATTCCGCTGGTTCGCTAAGTCCCGCAAAAAATGCCGGACGCAGGCGCCGGTAATAGGAGAATAATCGATGGTAACCGCCAACCCATTACCGACCGTAGCGAGTGAAATGCCTATTAATGCTGAATCGATGTTGCTCTGGTTCGAGGTAACCCAGCTGTATAACGCTGAATCGCGTGCGCTCGACGAAGAGGATTACCCGAGCTGGTTCGACATGCTCACCGAAGATTTACATTATTGGATGCCGACTCGGGAAACTGTATATAGAAAAGATGAGTCGGAAGATGATCCGCGACAGATGAACTTTTATAACGAGTCTTTTCAAACTCTGCAAATGCGGGTCTCACGGCTTTCTACCGGCACCGCCTGGTCGGAAAACCCTCGGACTCGATACCGTCATTTGATCACCAATGTGGAAGTGATCGAAGATCAGCAAAGCGGTGAATACCAGGCCCGGTCAAACTTCATTGTTTACCGAAACCGCCTGGACAGAGAAGAGTCCTGGCTGGTGGGCAAGCGTGAAGACCAACTCAGGCGGGTCGATGGCCAGCTAAAGATCGCTCGGCGCAAAATCACTCTGGATCAGAATGTGTTGTTGAGTAAGAACCTGAATGTGTATCTGTAGTGTCAGAAGTTGGCGTGTAGCGGCTGCTAGTGAGTCAACCGGCTAGTTGGTTCGGGCTTAAAATAAAGCTGAAAGGGCTTGGTCTTATGTTTCACTCACTATCAAAAAAATCTCGCCATTGTTGCTGATTGCTAACCCTTGCTGGCCTAACCAGAGAAGTATCGAATTTTTTTTCGCTTAATAAGCGACACACGTTTGCCCGTCAAAAACTCAATCGGTTTTAAGTAGTCCAAGGTCTTTCTTAGACGAATGTTAATCAAAAACGCTGCCCGCTCAATCTCTTTTTTCGACAACCGAGCTATCTTCATCCCCTTTGGAAAAAACCGCCTGAGTAAACCATTATTATTTTCATTAAAATCACGCTGCCACCAATGATTGGGCTTCGCAAAATAAATCTTACAGCCCAGGCTGTGGGCTATCTGTTCATGGGCCACAAACTCACTCCCATTATCAAAGGTAATCGTTTTACACCGATGCCGATAAGGCTTGAGCATTCGCTTAATCGCGCCGGCTACGATCTTCTTGGTTTTATGGGTCACCCGCAGCGCCAGCAATAGCTCCTATATACGTTCCGTCAGGGTGACCAGGTAGTCGTCCTGACCATAAACAGTATCTCCTTACCACCAGCTGTAGCTGCGTCAAAACCAAGTGCACTTTTGTATGCGGTGTGGGAACACGCGGCAGGAGGGGTGACTTCGGTGTTGAAGAAAACCATTGCTCGACCATCGTTATCTACTCGTACCTGTTTAACGGTAGTGTTAATTGCACTACCAGAATTTGCCGGCGAGCTTAGGATAATTGCCGATAGCATGGGGGCCAGTGACCGTATGGTGTTCAATTTTATATGCCGGTTGGCGTTAATTGATCGAGGCAATACCTTGACATTAGTGATAGCACTTAGGATTGGAGATTAAACAGGTTGTAAGAATGATGTGTATTTTGATTCTTCCAACGTTTCGATTGATTCGTGCTAACGCACAACAGATTTTGTATGTTCTTGTAGATAGCATTCACAATTCAAGACCTAAGCCTATTTCTTTGTGGCCCTTTAAAAAGAGCTGTACTTATTTTATAGGGTTGATATTTGGTTTGAAATTCACAATTCAAGACCTGACCCCGTTTTCACATTTCGTTTTCACATTTCTTCTTTATTGTTTAGATTTAATAAGTTCTATATCTCTCAGCGTAAATACATGGTCTCGTAATAATTTGCTGTTAACGATTCTAGATATCAGCTTATAGTAATTATTGTCATTTCTTATGTGGCTAACCTGAAAAAAATATTTCTTCCATTCAGTGCATTTATCAACATTCAATTCACTTTCTAATGCTCCATAACAGTATCCAGATAATTTCATGAAAACGGAAATTTGGTGGCCTTTGTTAGCTGCAATGTCATACAAATCCTGAGATTTTTGACTATCCTTATCAATTCCCAAGCCATTTTTTAGTGCGGTTGCTAAAATAAAAATGGCTTTTGAATGTCCTGTTTTTATTGGAATATCTAAAAGTCTAAGTGCGTTCGAATAATAGCTTTCATCTCCCAATTCAAATAAATAAAAGGCAGCGAGGTCAGAGTATGCTGGGATATAATTCTGTTCAATAGATTTTAAAAAAAGATTTTCTGCTTGTCTGAGGTTTTTAGTGCGCCCAACTCCTGTTCGGTAACAGTGAGCTAATGATTGATACCCATAGCCGTCATTAGAAGATGCTAATTGCTCAAAATAGTCACAAGCCATCTCAGGTGAGTGGTGGCCTGTTGTCTCAATGTCTGCGATTATATTATTACTTTTTAATATCGATAAAATCAGTATAACAAACATAGCTGATTTTTTTATTAATGTATTTGGCATGGTTGTTTTATTTAACGCCTAGATAATAATCAACGACCGCTCTACTTGGCTTGGGACTAGCTGGTAGAGACATTCCACCACACGCAGAACCATTTAATGATAGGCATATTGAACTCTTTAGATATGAGGTGGATATTTTTCCCATTATTGTGGCGCCAACTCCTCCTCTAATAGGTACACCTGGTGGAAGCGGTATTGGTGGATTTGGTAGGCCCGTAGTATCTTGAGCAACGAAATCTCCTAGTCTTCCATTTCTATCAAGTTCATCTAGCCGGATTTTACAGATATCTGCCTGGAAACAATTGAGACTAGAGTTGAAAACGGCGCTGTCACCAATATCCCCGGTTTTCGCATAATTTAAATAATATTCCCGTGCTTCTTTATCGGTTACATCTGTGGTGTAAACCGATTTTTTGTTTGTTGACAATCCTTCTGCGTTAAACAAATGCCCAAAAGACGCCGTTGTAGCACCATTGGCAAACTTGCCTCCCGCAAGATGAGATGCTGTCCCGCCGATGATCGCGGCACTGCTAGTACGCTTTAATACAGCGCTAAACTCCTTGGTCTCCACCCTGAAGTGCAACACTTTATCAAAATGAGATGTTGCCATGTCCAGGAAGTACAGTCAGTTAAGC
>JAESTY010000259.1 GCA_016763355.1 Immundisolibacteraceae bacterium | reverse complement strand
TGAAACTGCAACAATGCCAGGGCAGCAAGCGGTGCTGTTTCTGTGCGCAGAATCCGCGGACCTAGCTTGGCGGGAAGATAGCCCCGGCTACTGGCCAGCGCATATTCCTCACTGGAAAAACCCCCTTCAGGGCCTACTAGCAGCTCCACTTCCTTTACGCCGCGGCCAAGAGTCAACGGTTGTGAAGCGCGCGGGTCAAGGATTAACCGCTTGCCACTTTGCTGCCCATTAGTCCACTGTTCAAAAGTTGCTACCGGTCTTAGCAACGGCAACCGCGTTCGACCTGATTGCTCGCAGGCGGCAACAATCAAACCCTGCCATCTGCGCTGGCGCTGATCGTTTTTCTGCTCGCTGATTTTTACTTGAGTGCGCTCAGTGATCAACGGTACGATTTCTGTCACCCCCAGCTCTACAGCTTTACGCAAAGCCCATTCAGTGCGATCACCTTTGCCCAGGGCCTGCACCAGCCGGGTGTGCAGTCCCGACTCTCGGCTTACAGGGTTGTGCTCGCCGATCGACACCGCACCACTGCGCCGGGCCAGTGCCTGGATTCGGCTGTGAAACTCTCCGCCAAGACCATTAAACAGCACCAGGGCATCACCGGCCTTCAGCCGCAATACG
Source organism: Immundisolibacteraceae bacterium (assembly GCA_016763355.1). Taxonomy (GTDB): domain Bacteria; phylum Pseudomonadota; class Gammaproteobacteria; order Immundisolibacterales; family Immundisolibacteraceae; genus QNFC01. The sequence continues at coordinate 26,184 of JAESTY010000259.1, read as the reverse complement.
GTACCGATATGACGGACCAGCGCGTCAGGAAGATCAACGATATCGCCGCTGATTAACGGCTGATCGATATAAATTCGGACATCACGCATAGCGGCGTAACTGAGTACCTGGTCAGATGAAAAGAGGCTTCCATCAAGGATGCCCAACTTGATTTTCTAGAGATCGGCTAACCCAAGCTCTACCCAGATGCGCCGACAGGGCTCGAGACGATTCATGCTGTAGAAATGCAACCCGGGCGCGCCCTGATCCAACAAACGCTGGCAAAGCTGCAGGGTCACTTCGTGGCCAAAGTCCCGCAGTGAATCCATATCATCGCCAGAAGCTTCCAGGCGATGCAGAATCCAGCGCGGAATCTCGGCGCCACAACGATCTGAAAACCGAGCCAGCTGGGTATAGTTGGTGATTGGCATGATGCCAGGCACCACTGGAATATCGACACCAAGTTTCTCGATGCTATCGATAAAACCAAAATAGGCATCCGCATTATAAAAATACTGGGTCATGGCAGAATCAGCACCGGCGTCGACTTTACGCTTGAAGTTATGCAAATCGACTTCGGCGTTCACCGCTTCTGGGTGAAACTCCGGGTAGGCAGCAACTTCTATATGAAATGCATCACCCCATTGATCACGCAGAAACTCGACCAGTTCATTTGCATAAGCAAAATCACCACCGTCATAACCCGTGCCTGATGGCGCATCACCGCGCAAAACCACCAGCTGCTTCACGCCAATTTTTTGATACGCATTAACCAGCCCGGTGATCTCTTCCCGAGATGAAGAAATACAGGAAATATGCGGAGCTACTGCTACCAAGCCCTCTTCGCTGACCTGAGTAACCATCTCCAGGGTACCGTCACGAGTACTGCCACCGGCGCCAAAAGTCACCGAAAAATAATCCGGTTTCAGCGCCGCGAAGCCGTTACGGACTTCGCGAACCTTATCGTTACCCTCGGGGGTACGGGCCGGAAAAAATTCCAGGCTAAAGCGACGCTGACAATCCTGCTGAGTTTTCATAGTAACGAATGAGCTACCTGTTAATAACGGTAATGATTTGGCTTATAGGGCCCTTCCACCGGCAGACCAAGATAACTGGACTGCTCGCCGGTTAACTCGGTCAGCTCAACACCCAGCTGTTCCAAATGAGCCCGTGCAACCTTTTCATCGAGGTGTTTGGGCAACACATAAACTTCGTTTTTATAGTTATCCGAATTCTGCCAGAGCTCGATTTGCGCCAGAACCTGGTTGGTAAAGGAATTCGACATGACGAAACTCGGGTGCCCGGTGCCACAACCCAGGTTCACTAACCGACCTTCTGCCAACACGATCAGGCGTTTGCCGTCAGGAAAAATAACATGGTCGACCTGGGGCTTGATGTTCTCCCATTCATATTGGCGCAGTGAGGCGATATCGATCTCAGAATCAAAATGACCAATATTACAAATGATTGCCTGAGTTCTCATACTCAACATATGGGCGTGAGTAATGACGTTGACGTTACCGGTGGTGGTCACAAAGATATTGGCCTGCGCAGCCGCACTTTCCATGGTCACAACTCGATAACCTTCCATCGCCGCCTGCAACGCACAGATCGGATCTATCTCGGTAACCCAAACTGTCGCACCCAGACCACGCAATGATTGCGCACAACCCTTACCGACGTCGCCGTAACCACAAACCACGGCAATTTTGCCAGCAATCATCACATCAGTAGCGCGCTTAATGCCGTCAACCAGGGATTCACGGCAACCATAGAGGTTATCGAATTTGGATTTAGTCACCGAATCATTGACGTTGATAGCGGGCACTTTAAGGCTGCCTTCCTGCATCATTTCGTAGAGACGATGCACGCCGGTAGTGGTCTCTTCTGAGAGCCCACGTACGTCGGCCATCAACTCGGGATGATCGTTATGCATCATCAGGGTCAGGTCGCCACCGTCATCAAGAATCAGGTTCGGCCGCCAGCCATCTGGACCGATAATGGTCTGCTCAATACACCAGTTAGCTTCTTCTTCGGTTTCACCCTTCCAGGCGAACACTGGCACACCGACAGCAGCCATCGCCGCAGCTGCATGATCCTGGGTTGAAAAAATATTGCAGGATGACCAGCGCACTTCTGCGCCCAGAACCGTCAGGGTTTCAATCAATACGGCGGTCTGAATGGTCATGTGTAGGCAACCCGCAATACGGGCGTCTGTTAGCGGCTTTTGATCGCCAAACTCTTCCCGCAGCGCCATCAGACCCGGCATTTCACTTTCGGCAATCGCAACTTCCTTGCGACCCCAGTCAGCTAACCCTATATCAGCAATCCGATAATCGGCGGAATCGCCGTCAACAGAGGCAATGGAACTCATTCGGTATTCTCCAGTTATGCCGCGCTATTCCGCCCAGCAACAATAATATCCAGAACAGCGCCACTAATGATTAGGCAGCGCCAGGGACCTCGCCCTTTAGGCCGGCAGCTTCGCGCAGGGCTTGAGCTTTATCGGTATGTTCCCAGGTCAGTTCGGCTTCGGTCCGACCAAAATGGCCATAAGCAGCGGTTTGACGGTAGATCGGCCGCAGCAGATCGAGCATCACCACAATGCCTTTGGGCCGCAGATCAAAATGGGCATCGATCAGCTCAATGATGCGCGCTTCAGATATCAACCCGGTGCCAAAGGTCTCTACTGAAATCGAGGTTGGTTTGGCGACACCAATAGCATAAGAGACCTGAATTTCGCAGCGCTCGGCGATGCCTGCTGCCACCAGGTTTTTAGCCACATAGCGGCTAGCATATGCAGCCGAACGATCCACTTTAGAAGGGTCTTTACCGGAAAAGGCACCGCCGCCGTGACGGGCCATACCACCATAAGTATCGACAATAAGTTTTCGACCGGTAAGGCCACAATCGCCAACCGGGCCACCAATGACAAAGCGGCCGGTAGGATTAATATAGTACTGGGTGTCCGCGGTCAGCCATTGCGCCGGCAGTACCGGTGCGATTATTTCTTCACGCACAGCGGCCACTAAATCGGCATGCTCGATGGACTCATCATGCTGAGTAGAAAGCACGACCGCGTCTATACCGACTGGCTTGCCATCTTCATATCGAAAAGTAACCTGACTTTTGGCATCCGGACGCAACCAGGGCAAGCTGCCATTTTTACGCACTTCAGCCTGCTTTTTAACCAATCGGTGCGCATAGGTCACCGGGGCTGGCATCAACACATCGGTCTCATTGGAAGCATAACCGAACATCAGCCCCTGATCGCCGGCACCCTGCTCCATGTCGAGCCCCTCACCTTCGTTGACGCCCTGAGCAATATCCGCAGATTGCTGATCGATAGCCGTAAGCACCGCACAGGAACGAAAATCAAAGCCCAGCTCTGAGGAGTCATAACCAATTTCAGCAATGGTATCCCGAGCAATCTGCTGGTAATCCACCACCGCGTTGGAGCTTATTTCACCCGACAACACCACTAACCCGGTATTGACCAGAGTTTCACAGGCAACTCGAGATCCGGAATCCTCCGCCAACAAGGCATCGAGCACCGCATCCGAAATCTGATCGGAAACTTTGTCCGGGTGCCCCTCTGAAACAGATTCGGAGGTAAATAAATACTGATCAGCCATGCTTTCCCCAACATTTATTGTCAGTGCAGTTTGTACCAGCACCATTTAAAAATAATTTTGTAGCGCGCCAAATTAGACCATGGCGGCGCTTTAATTTGTATAGATTCAACATCCACCAGCAGCAAAAACATTCAGGTCTGTTGCTAACCAGTGCAACGGGATATCCCAGCGCTGAACTTCTATCGCATCAAGCAATTGTAATGAATGTGCCACGCCTAACAGGGTCGGTGTGATTGCCCGGGAATAACAGTTCTCCAGCACCCGATCATAATATCCAGCCCCCATACCGATACGGTTACCGAGCAAATCCATCCCTACGACGGGTAATACCAGCAAATCGAGCTGATTAACCGATAGGGTTTCACGGTAACCAACATCTACTTCAGGAATACCAAAACGATTGAGACTGAATCGAACATCTCCCGCCAGAGGGGCAAAACGCATCCGTTGAGACGGCTTTCTGGGCAATTCCGGCAGATAAACCTGTTTACCCATCGCCAGGGCTCGATCAGCTAGTGGCAAGGGACTAATTTCACCATCTGCTGGCCAATAAATAGCTATTCGGTATGCATTTTGAAAAAAATGACTAGTGACTACTCGGCGGGCCATAGCAACGGCCGCTATCGCCTGATCAGAAACAGTTAAAGCCCGTCGACCACGACGCAACCTCTGACGAGCTTGTCGACGTTCATCAATAGCAACTGTTAACTGTAATTGCATTAAAAAGTCGCCGAGCCAGAAACAACAGTGATCCAGGCGATTCAATCAAATAATTGAGTCACCGGCTAAGTAATTAGTCGCCAATGACCAGGAATAGAGAGGGCGGTACCCACCATTAGCGCCGGTTACAGCGATCGATCTCGAACCCAACAACCAGGGTGGACGCTGGTGCCGACAAAAAAGGCTTCCTGCTCGATGGCAGGCTTGCACACCAGTGCCGGGAATAGCATCCTAACGAAAATCAAAGTGGTTCAAGAATTGCCTACTGATCTCGAACACCACAGTGGGTACCATTACTCAGTAATCGGTTGCCATTATCCACCCTTTAGCGGCCAGGTAAATAATAGTTACTAACAAATTATAAAATATTTTCTACACTCTAGCTCAGCTGTAACTGAGCTTCAGCCCCTGCAAACACAGTTTCGAGGCGCTGCTGTATTCTAGCAACTCGGCCCAGTGACTCTTCCTGATCACGCCTGGCATCTTCGGCCACCAACAGGTCATTAGCGATATTTAGCACTGCAAGCACCATCAATCTTTCGGTCCCAAGGCCTTTGTTTCCGCCCCGTATTTCGGCTAGCTTCTGATTCACAAACTCAGCAGTAGCCTGTAACTGAGCCTGCTCTTCCGGCGCGCAGGCGATAACATATTCCTGCTCTAAAATTTTTACCGGCACACCCTGTTGGTTCTCTGCCATTACTCACGCTCCATGGCTTTTAGCCGTGTGATCATCGCCTCGACTCGAGACCGTGCAGTTTCTGTTTTTTCTATCAACCTGGCACGCTCTTTTACCAAGCCGGTATGCTGCTGGCGTAAGGTGTCATTCTCGTCGGTCAAAGAGCCAATTTTTTCTACCAGCGCCTCTATTCTCCGCTCTAACTGATCCAGGTCGAGGGTTTCTGCAGGCGGTTTGGTTGATTCATTCATGTCATCAGCACCGAGTACGATCGTTTCAGAAAAGGTGATTCTGGATATTTTATTAACTGTCCTGCTAGCTACCAAAGGCCTTAAACTAAAAAACCTTTTACATTCTTTGGCCGACTTTCGACGTGGACTATCGACCAGGGCTATCGACCTGGACTATCGAGCACAAGGGTAGACAAAGCCTAAATACAGATCAATAAGCCAGCAGCGTAACCCAGAATGGTAAACTGAACGGGAAAACTCCTGCGCCACGCCAACGCTCTGATTGCCCCTTATTCTAGGCGGTGGCACCGGGCGCTGCAAACCACCGATACGGCTTTATTTTTATGGAAGACTCAGAATACCCGGCAATTCTCCATCTCTGGCTTGGCACCGGCATCACCGCCCTGGTGAGTGAAATCGATGGTTTTGTTTGCGGCCTGCTCACCCGAGGCGCTACTGCCACCCAGCTCCATGAACTGTTATTTGCCGAAGATGAGATGGCCGAAGAGCGCCAACAACAGTGCGAAACAGCGATGAAATTGCGCCACCAACAGCTGATGGAGTTCGACGACCTATTCGAACCTCTAATAGAAGATGATACGGAATCTCTAACCATTCGCACCGACTCACTTGCAACCTGGTGCTACGGCTTTCTCGCCACCCTGGGTGATCAACAGGAATTGCGAGATCAGCTATCGGATGATAGTTACGAGTCCCTGCAAGACCTTCAGGAAATCAGCCAGGTTACCGCTGACAGCAATGACAACGAAAACGAAGACGCCTTCTATGAGTTGTTTGAATACGTCCGTGTTGCGGTCAGCCTACTAATTACTGACCTCTCTTCACAACATCAGAACAGTGACAACGAAACCTTGCATTAACCAGGCCCAGCTGGCCATCCAACAACCTTTGTTAAAGCGGGATACCGATGAAAAAAACTGAATTTAAACGCCGCCGCCGCAATCTGCTTAGCGAACTTGGCGATGGCATCGCCATTGTCACTACCAATCCACACCATCACCGTAACCGAGATACCCAGTTCCCATTCCGTCCGGATAGCGATTTTTATTACCTTACTGGTTTCGCGGAGCCAGAAGCGGTAGCGGTCCTTATTCCCGGCCGGGAAGAGGGAGGATTTGTGCTGTTTTGTCGCCCCAAAGATCCACTGCGGGAAACCTGGGATGGCCGGCGCGCTGGCGTAACCGGCGCCTGCGAAAATTATGGCGCCGATCAGGCCTTTGATATTGCCGACCTGGACATACGCATGCCGGAGCTACTCAAAGGTAGCCAGCGTATCCATTACAGCATTGGCAAACAGCCCGAATTCGATACCCGGGTAATGTCCTGGGTCAACGAACTGCGTGCCCAGAGCCGGGCTGGCGTGCAAAGCCCATCTGAGTTCATCACGCTGGATCATTTGCTTCACGAACACCGGTTATTCAAAAGCGCTGCCGAACTCGACGCCATGCGTACCGGAGGCAAAATAACCGCCGCAGCCCATGTTCGAGCGATGCAAACCTGCCAACCTGGGATGATGGAATATCAGCTCGAAGCGGAAATGCAGCATGAATTCATCCGCAATGGTGGCCGCTGGCCGGCTTATAATTTCATTATTGGTGGCGGTGCTAACAGCTGTATTCTTCACTATGGTGAAAACGACCAGAAGCTACGCAGCGGCGATATGGTACTCATTGATGCCGGCGTCGAATATGACTACTACGCATCAGATATCACCCGCACCTTCCCGGTCAATGGTCGTTTCACGGAACAACAGCGCATCCTTTATAACCTGGTGCTTGACTCCCAGTACGCCGCCATAGCTGCAGTGAAACCGGGTAACCATTGGGATCAACCCCACGAAGCCGCGCAAAAGGTAATCATTGAAGGCTTACTCGAGCTGGGAATTATAGAAGGCACCCTGGAGCAACAACTCGAAAGCGGGGATTTCAAACGTTTCTTTATGCACCGTACCGGTCACTGGCTCGGTATGGATGTCCATGACGTGGGTGACTACAAGATTGACGACCAGTGGCGCCAGCTAGAGGTGGGCATGGTGACCACCGTGGAGCCGGGCATTTACATAGCCGCTGGCGCAGATGGGGTCGATAAAAAATGGTGGGATATTGGTATCCGTATCGAGGACGATGCGGTTGTGACCCACGACGGCTGCGAGATCATCACCGCCGACGTACCTAAAACCATTGAAGAAATCGAAGCACTGATGAGCAGCTAAACCCACCTGCCACTCGATATTCATCATGGCCGATAACAAAGCAGAAATTGTTGACCTGACTATTGTCGGCGGGGGTCCGGTGGCAAAAACGCTTGGGCTACTACTAGCCAGTGCTGGCTGGAAAATTGCAATGGTTGCACCTGCTACGCCGCCACCGGGAAACCGTGCCATTGCCCTGAACCTGGGGTCAAAAAAGTTACTTAGCTCAATCGGCGTGTGGCCAGCGTTATCATCCCAATCCGGTGAAATCAGCGAAATACAGGTGTCAAAACGCCATGAGTTCGCGAAAAGCTATCTGCGCGCCGCCGATATCCAGCAACAGCAATTAGGCTTCGTTGTTGAAGAATCTATCCTGCTTAAAGAACTAGATCAGCAGCTATTAATCAGTCCTTCGATAATTCAGGTCACCGCATCACCCACCGATATCCGTAACAGCGACACCGACCTGACACTCAACCTCTGTGACCGGGCACCGATTCAGACCCGTCTGCTAATTGCCGCCGACGGTATCGGTTCAGCGATTCGGCAAATGGCGGGCTTGCCAGCCAAGCAGCACGACTTTCACAGCACGGCCATCAGCGCCACGGTCAGCCTCTCTGAGCCACACAACGGCCGAGCCTGGGAACGATTTACCGACCGGGGGCCGATAGCATTGCTGCCGCTAGCTACCGCCGACCAATACTCTCTGGTGTTTTGCAGTGAAACCTATCAATCCAAACAATTGATGGCGATGAATCAAACTGACTTTCTTCAGGAACTTCAACTTCAGTTCGGCTATTCAGCTGGGGTTTTCACCAACGTAATGGGTAGTTACGCCTACCCACTGCTGCAAAAAACCGTTCCAAAACCGGTCGGTCAACGACTCCTGCTGATCGGTAGCGCAGCACGCCATATTCACCCAGTTGCAGGGCAGGGTCTTAATTTGGCCCTCCGTGACTGCAGCAGCCTTAACCAGTTACTTTCTGAAGCTGCCATCAGCAACGCAGACCCGGGTAGCGAACTGCTATTGCAACAATATAACCAGTCACGACTTAGCGACTGGCGACTCACAGAGCAGTTCACCGGCAGAATACCTGGCCTGTTCGCTAGCTTAGACCCGGCCACAACTCTCGGTCGCAACCTGGCGATCACCGCATTAGAGTTATTTTCACCGCTGCGAAAAGCCTTTATTCGCCGCGCTACCGGGCAGTTTTAAAACCATTATGAAACTGGATTTTGACATTATTATTGCCGGCGGTGGTATCGCTGGCTTAACGCTGGCCGCCGCGTTAAGAGATAGCGGATTAACCGTTGCACTGATTGACCCCGGATTAGACCACCCGCATCAACCTGACCACATCGGTAATCCAGCTCTGGAAAACCCGCGAGTCAGCGCAATCTATAGCGGCCAGATGCGGTTGCTGCAGCAACTGGGCATCTGCCCTGAACAGTTGATGAACAACCTGGACTCAGGCCAGTTCGGCCGAGGCGCTGCCTTTAAACGTATGCACATCTGGGACCACAGCAATCGCCAGTCAGTTAGTTTTGATGGCAATGACGTCGGTATTGAATCTTTAGGCTGGATCATCGAAAACAGAAAACTAATCAGTGCTCAGTACAAGCTGTTATCAAACAGCTCCACCAGCTTGATTAGCGATACCATCACCGCCATTGACTACCCTGAACCCCAGGCTATTCGCGCCCAGCTCCAAAGTGGCTCAACGCTCAGCTGTCGATTACTGATTGCCGCCGATGGCAGCAGTTCCCGGTTACGCCGGCTAGCTGAAATTGATATCGAACGGCTGAACTACGGCCAATGGGCAGTAACCGCACTGGTTAAACCAGCCCAACACCATCAGTTTACGGCCTGGCAAAAGTTTTTGGCCGACGGCCCGGTTGCACTGCTACCGCTGGCAGATGGTTACTGCTCAATGGTCTGGTCAACCAATCCAGGTCAGGCCCAACAATTAGTCGATTTATCTGAGTCCAGTTTTCAACAACAACTTGCAGAAACCCTGGACGGCCGGCTTGGCGCTATCGAACAATCTTCAGCAAGAGCCCGTTTCCCGTTGTTTCGCCAACAGGCCCTGCGCTATTACAGCAACCGAATGGCATTAATCGGTGATGCCGCCCACCATATCCATCCGTTGGCGGGCATGGGCGCGAACCTGGGCATTGTTGATGCCTTGCAGCTCGCTGAAAAAATCAAACAGAATGCCGATGATCCGGGGCGAGTCAAAATGCTTCGAAGTTATGATCGCCAGCGACGCACCGAGGTTGACCGTTATGTGTCGGCCCAGGACAGCTTGCGCTGGTGTTACGGCTGGTCTCTACCTACCGCACAAAAGCTTCGTGGCCTGGGCGTGGGCTTGCTTGATAAAAGCATGATTTTAAAACCTGAGCTATTGCTACAAACACTAGGGTTAAACCAGCCGTTTTACCCAGAAACGATTAACGATTAACGATTAACGATTAAGCAGCTAGTTCACACTATGCAGATAACAACCGAGTCAAGTGCTGCATCAACTGCTCGCCGACTTGGTCCATGGTCGGCGTAGAGCCTTCAACCAGCTCCGCTAACTGCGTTACTGCCAGCCCCTGATATCCACAGGGGTTAATGCGGCTAAATGGTTCAAGATCCATATCCAGGTTCAGGCTCAAACCGTGATAACTACAACCATGGCGAATCCGTAAACCCAGGGCCGCTATTTTGGCGTTCGCCACATAAATGCCCGGTGCACCCTGACGGCGTTCACCAGCGACACCATAGCCCGCCAACAGGTCAATTACCGCCTGCTCCAGGGCGGTCACCAGCCCTTTTACACCGATGCCCTGGCGCCGCAGATCCAACAGTAAATAACAGATCAACTGACCCGGGCCATGGTAGGTAATCTGGCCACCCCGATCACTCTGCACCAACGGGATATTACCTGCATCGAGCAGATGTTCAGGTTGGCCATTGATGCCTTGAGTAAACACCGGCTGGTGTTCAAGTAACCAGCATTCATCGGCCTGGTCAGACTGGTCATCACCTGACCGACGACGCTGATCAACAAAATCACGCATCTGCTGGAGAATCAGTGCGTAAGCCTGTGGACCATCAAAACGCCTAATCAGCATTGGGCCCAGCTGCCTCAGTCGGCGATAACTCGGTTTTACTGATCACCAAACGCCTGTACTTCTGCCTGATATGCTTCCCAAAGCTGTAGCCAAACCGGGCCGGGTAACCCTTTGCCGACCGGCGAACCATCAAGCCGGGTCACTGGCAAGATAGATTTAGTCGAACTACTCACACAGACCTCATCAGCCTGGTGCAGCTGTTGTTCAGTTATTGGTCGCTGGGCAACCGCAATACCCTGCCGTTGAGCCAGCTGTATAATTCTTTCTCGAGTAATGCCGTGCAGTAGCTGCTCCCCGGCCGGTGGGGTGATCAGTTCACCACCAATCACAACAAAGACATTACTGGCGGAGCCTTCTGTGACCAGACCATCACGCAGCAATATAGCTTCATCGGCCCCGGCATCGACCGCCTGTTGACGCAGCATGACGTTGGCAATTAAAGAGGTGGTTTTTGCGTGACAATAGTTCCAGCGAATATCTTCGGTGGTGATTGCGCTTAAACCCTGTTGTAACTGTTGATCGGAAATAACCGGTAGTGGCCGGCTCATACAGAACACGGTGGGCTCAGTATCAGGAAAAGCATGATCTCGAGGCGCCACGCCCCGGGTCACCTGCAGATAAAGTGATTGATCATGACTGCCGCATCGCCTGGCCAGTTCAGTTAACAAAGTCCGCCACTGCAGATCGGTCTTTGGATTCGGGATGCGGGTGATTTCAAGACTACGAGCCAGACGTTGTAGATGTGGCTGCAACAAAAATAACTTGCCCGCATACGCAGGAATCACTTCATAAACTGCATCACCAAAAATGAAGCCCCGATCAAGTGCTGGAATGGTGGCCTCTGCTGGCGCTAGAAATTCGCCATTGATCCAGGCTAACTCCTGTAAATCAGTTGGGCTGCCAGTGTTATTCAAACAGGCTCTCCGCCCAGTCACCCAGCTGCTGCCAAACAGAACCCTCGGCAACGGTTTCTAGTGCAATCAATGGCCGGGTCGCGAGCAATTCGCCATCAAGCGAAACCTGCAGTTCCCCCAGCTGGGTACCGGCCGCAACCGGTGCTGGTATTTTTCGATCAATCTCAACGACGGCAGCTAAATCCTTTTTTCGACCTCGAGGCAGAGTCAGCACCAGGTCATCCGCGATTCCCAGTGACACCGACTCTATTTCTCCACCATAAACCGGCCCACGACTACGCTCTTCACCGCCACCAAACACGGTATGTACTTCAAAAAACCGAAATCCATAATTCAACAACTTCTGTGTTTCAGTAAACCGAGTCGCGTCGCTATCGGTGCCGGTGACCACCGAGATCAAACGCATACCATCACGGGAGGCAGATGAGACCAGGCAGTAGCCCGCGGCTTGGGTATGACCCGTTTTAAGACCATCGACACTTTTGTCACGCCACAACAGTCGGTTGCGATTGTGCTGGCGGATACTATTGAAGGTGTACTCTTTCTGACTATAAAGCTGATAGTAGACCGGAAACTGTCGATAAGTTTCCGCCGCCAGTAACGCCATATCCCGAGCACTACTGTAGTGTTCTGAGTCCGGCAGGCCGGTAGCATTGCGAAACTGACTATTAACCATGCCCAACTGCTGAGCCGTACTGGTCATTAATTCGGCAAAGGTTTCTTCGCTGCCAGCGATGTGTTCCGCTAATGCCACACTGGCATCATTACCAGACTGCACCACCATTCCGACTAGCAGGTCACCAACACTGACCTTTTTGCCGACTTCAATAAACATACGTGAACCTTCGGTGCGCCATGCACGCTCACTAACCGTCACCAGATCATCTTCACTGATTCGACCTGACTTAAGCTCATCGAATACCAGAAAAGCGGTCATTATTTTGGTTAAGCTAGCCGGCTCTACCTGCAGGTCGGCATCCCGCTCCACCAGCGCTTGACCGGTAGCCACATCCATTAATATGTGACTACTAGTCGCCAGCTTTGGGGCGCTCGGCAGCGGCAAACCTGCTGCGAGAGCCGGTATAAGCAAACCTAAACCAACTAACCAACGACCACACAATTGCTGGCCAGAACTTCCGAAAAACCGCTCAAACACGTTTAATCCTCTAATCAAAATTTATATCTGGTTAATTCCAGCCCCAACCCCTGGGACCTGGCTAAGGTAAGTCGCTCAATGGCGGGTGACACCGGCCCAACTCGCACCCGATACAGCGTGCGCCCGTCTACCAGCGCATCGACCACCTCCACCGGTACAACACCGCCTTCTAGCAGCTTCAATCTTAACCGCGCCGCATTGTGTTGATTGCTAAAGGATCCAGCCTGAAAATAAACACCCGTCGGCACTGCCGCCGTAAAATTCGCATCATCGTTAAAACTGACCGCTAGCGACAGCTGCGCTGATAAAACCTGCTCTACCGGCAGCTCTACAATCTCCTGTTGTTGAGCTGCCTTCGATTGAATTACGCCAATTTGAATTTGTTCGGGTTGACCCTGGGCTGACCGAGCACTGGCTGATGCAGACAAAGCCACCAGTTCAACCTGAGCACTGCCAACCTTCTCAATACCCAGCTTTACTGCAGCTGCATAGGAAAGATCAACAATTCGACCGGCTCTAAAAGGCCCCCTATCATTCAATCGCACCACTATGGACCTACCATTTTCTATATTCCGAACCCGAGCGTAACTCGGCAAAGGCAATGTTTTATGGGCCGCCGTCATCGCAAACATATTGTAAGGCTCACCGGTAGCCGTTGGCTTGCCATGAAAGGCGGTGCCATACCAGGACGCCTCACCGGATTGCCTGAATCCGGCACCACTGGCCAAAGGTTGATAACGAATGCCATTAATTTGGTAGGGCCGAAAACAGCCTCGACATAGGCGCTCGGCCTTTGGCACCGCATCGGCTAACGTTATCCGATCCAGGTGCTGACGACTGGGGGCTCCATCACTCTGGCGATAGATTTCAGGGCTACAGCCAACCACTAATCCGCAAAAACAGATTAGCCATCCCAGCCAGCCCCAACCACCTATTTTGCTTGATAGCCTAATCGCAACGACTCACTGAGTTGAAACACGGCCATCGCGTAGAGTGGGCTATGGTTGTAGCGGGTGATTACATAAAAATTTTTAAACGCCGCGACCATGGTATGACCATTTTTTTGGCCTAATGCCAATAATGCTACCTCGCGCTCGAGATCAGGGTTAAGCCCATCCGCCCAACTCACACCCTGTTGTTGAAACTGCGCCACGCTTGAATGTGGTTTATAGCCCTGCTTTATCAATGGATCTTGATCAGGATCGCCGCTCTGAAGGGCGTAATCAACATAATTGATTATCGGCTGATCCGGTTGCCAACCATGACGAGCCAGATAGTTGGCCACACTACCAATCGCGTCGGTGACGTTATTAACCAGATCACGACGACCATCGCCATCGAAATCGACTGCGTATTCCTGATAACTGGTCGGCATAAACTGCGGAATTCCTATCGCACCAGCATAGGAACCCACAGGTAACCGAGGATCCTGCTGTTCATCCCGATTCAAGATCAGAAAAGCCCGTAATTCATCACGAAAAAAGTCGTGGCGTCGATAATCACTGGCGGCCAAAGTCATCAGAGCATCAACTACCCGGTAACCACCTGTGTGCCGCCCATAATAGGTCTCGACACCAATAATGGCCGCAATCACCTGTGCCGGCACACCATAGGTTTGCTCAGCGCGTGTTAATTCTGTCGCATGATCCTGCCAGAATCGAATACCCTGCTTAGTGCGTTTAGAAGTAACAAAAATTTTGCGATATTGATGCCAGGCCAGCACCCCTTCTGCGGGGCGGGTAATGGCGTTAATAATTGACTGTTTGTACTCGGCATCGGATAACAATTGGGTTAACTCGGCCCGGTCAAATCCCTGTTCACTAACCAACTGCTCCACCAAAGCTAGCAATCTCGGCGAGGTTGGCAGATCAACGCCGCCTTCATCGGCATGAACAGCTGGAATCGACCAAAATCCGCCTAATAGAAGCATACATAGGAATGCCAGTATTCTTTTCTGTCCCATCAATTGCACATTCATCCTCAGCATCGACGTTTAATTTAATTTTTACCTGTCAGCAACCCGTCTTGTTTGGTTGCACCAGAACAGCCTCAATACGAACCCTTAATTCACCATTGGTTCCTACTTATTCCACATTTTTCGATCATTCCTGATCGACATTAAAATGCCAAAGCCCAATAGCAAAGTAACCAGAGAACTACCGCCATAGCTTATCAGTGGCAAGGGCACCCCCACCACTGGCAACAGACCACTTACCATGCCGATGTTAACCACCACATAACAGCAGAAAATGGCCACAATGGCACCAGCCATCAAGCGCCCAAAACCATCACTAGCGGTGACAGAGATCTGTAACCCTCGCAGCAACACCGCCAGGTAAAGCAGTAATAGGAAACCACAACCAACCAGACCAAATTCTTCAGCGAACACTGCAAAAATAAAATCGGTGGAACTCTCTGGTAAAAATTCAAGGTGAGACTGTGAGCTGTTCTGCCAGCCTTTACCAAACAACCCTCCGGAACCAATCGCGATTGTCGATTGAATAATATGATAACCGGAACCCAGTGGATCTCGGGTTGGGTCCAGCAGCGTCAACACCCGGCCACGCTGGTAATCATGCATAAAATGCCAGGCCAACGGCACCATCGCCACTGCCAGCACCATGCCCGCCGATACCAGGCGCCAACTGATACCCGCCAGAAACACAACAGCCAGACCCGACGCCATGACTAGCAGCGCAGTGCCCAGGTCGGGCTGACGCAAAATCAGGGCGACCGGTAACAAAATCAGGCCTATAGCCACTGCCAGGTTTTTCCATGGCAATGGAAAAGGCCGCTCTGCCAGGTAAAAAGCGATCATCAATGGCACCACCAATTTACTTAGCTCAGATGGCTGAAACCGAACCACACCCAAATCTAACCAGCGCCGGGCACCACCGCCAAGTTCTCCACCAAATTCCACCGCGATCAATAACAACATACCGAATATAAACAGCAGTGGCGCCATTCGATAAAAAAAACACTCGGCAACTGGGCCGCTAGCACCATCACCGCCAGGCCAACTAACATGCGCAGTAGCTGGCTTTTAACCACTGCGGTGCTACCACCTGATGCGCTAAAACTGACCAACAGACCAACCGCCATCAGCGCCAAAATCAGGGTTAACAACACCGGATCCAGGCGAATTCTTTTCAACAATTTTTTGATCTCAAATCAGCCGCTAACAATCGGGCATAACCCTCAACTTGAAAAAACATAAAACCCACCATGGGTTAGCAAAATAGTAATCGAAGAGTTTTCGCGCCACCGGAGCAGCCGCACTGCTACCCGAACCACCATGCTCAACAATCACCGCAACCGCTAACTGGGGGTTTTCCACCGGAGCAAACGCAATAAACAGGGCATGATCACGCAGCCTCTCAATGACCTCATCGGCTTTTTTAGGTTCGTCATCATCCTGACTCAACTCATATACCTGCGCAGTGCCGCTTTTACCGGCGATTTTATAGTCAATCCCTTTACCGATACTCCGGGCTGTTCCACGTGGACCATGAACCACATTAATCATCGCCTCAATCACCAAATCCCACGAGGCATCAGCGGCCTTTAACACCGGCGGCCACTTTACCTTCGGGGCTGGCCCTAACAGTTTGGGCCGCACATCCTGACCCCGCAAAGCCAATACCGCCGTGGCACGCGCTAATTGCAGCGCGGTGACCTCGTTATAACCCTGGCCGATGCCGGTAATAACGGTTTCTCCTTCGTACCAGGGTTTGCCCAGGGCGGCACGTTTCCAGCTCGTGGACGGCAACAAGCCTGCGCTTTCCTTACCGACTACCAACCCGGTTTTCTGACCGAAGCCGAACGGGGTTAAGTAATCATGAATCCGATCGACTCCCAATTTAATCGCCAGATTATAAAAAAACACATCACAGGACTGAGTGATCGCATCGACCAGGTTTACTGATCCGTGACCACGACGTTTCCAGCAGCGATATTTACGCTCTCGACCTTCGAGCTGAAACCAGCCCGGGCACTGCTCGCGATGATCGATATCAACGACCTTGTGTTCAAGCCCAGCCAGACCTATAAAGGGCTTTAAGGTTGATCCTGGCGGATAGCGCCCCCGCGTAGAGCGATTAAAAAGCGGTCGCTGATAATCATCAAGCAAATCCTGATAATCCTGGTGGCCAATGCCCCGGACAAACAGATTAGGGTCAAATGCGGGCCAACTCGCCAACGCTCGAATCGCACCGGTGCCGGGTTCTAACGCAACCACCACCCCTGCCCGGTCTTGCAGTGCATCCACAGCAACCTGCTGTAATCCGACATCAATGGTTATCTGCAGGTCCTCTCCAGGTTGTGGCACCACCCGCTCAAGCTCGCGCAGCACTCGTCCGCGAACATTGCGCTCAACCAGGCGAAAACTGTTTTCACCATGCAGTCTTGATTCATAGGTTCGTTCAATGCCGGTTTTACCGTAATAACGAGTGCCTCGGTAAGCTTCGGCGTCAACCTGCTGCAGATCTTGTACCGAAATACGGCCCACATAACCCAGCAGATGGGCCAACAAATCGCCATGCGGATAATTTCGCACCGACTCGGCGGTAATCTGTACGCCAGCAAAACGGTGACCATTCACCGCCAGAATAGCGCGCTCCTCATCACTCAAATAACCCCGTAAAACCACCGGGTCAAAACGGCGGCTACGCTTACGCAATCGATCAAACCGCTTACGATCATCATCGCTAATGACAACCAGTTCATCGAGCTGATTGAGTAACGACTCCAGGTCTTCAATCTGTTCAGGTATCAGAGACAGGCTGTAACTGGGTACATTGACGGCGATCAACTCGCCGTTCCGGTCTGTGATGGTGCCTCGTTGCGGCGGCAACACCTCCAGCCTTAATCGGTTGCTACGGGATGCAGTAGCGTAGTGATCGTATCGCTCAATCTGTAAGAAATAGAGCCGCGCAAATAAAATCAACAACACGACAACAATTAACCCTAGCACCACAAGCGCCCGATACAGATAACGTTTCGATTCGTGCTGGTGATCGATTAATGATGTGGCTAGGGTCACCGACTGCTGCTCATCGAAGGATTACCGGCACTTTATCTGCGTTCTGGTCATAGCATTCGGGTCATAGTATTCGGGTCATAGTATTCGGGTCATAGCAAGTGAACCGACTCCTTGCGCCATCTGCGTAACAGGCCGCATAACAATGGCCAGGCCAGGGCACCAATAACGGCTGCAACCCAAAACGTTGGGGAGGGCGTTCGACTACAAAGAACAAGCAGCCCGTAGCCAACAACTTTACCGGCCAGTAACAGCACCAACATCAGTAGAGATTGTTGAAACATGGGCAGCATTCGAATCTGCTGGTGCAGCATCAGACAAATATAAGCTGTTAACGCATAAACCAGTGCCATCAAACCTAATATTCCGCCACCAGCCACATCTGCCAGCAGCCCGAATGTCCAGGCTACCGAAACGCCAACCCGCTCCGGTGTTCTGATGCACCAATAGATAATTACTAACAGCAACAGGTCAATACCCAATAAGTCTAATAAATTAGGCAGCGCCATCACATTGGTAAAAAACGCCAATAACAGTGTCACCGGGATCAGCAGCCAGTCGTTGTTATTCATGGAATCTGCTGAAAGCGAGGCAGTACTGCCGAATTATTATCAAACGAATTTCTGGCAGGATTAGTGTCACCCACCCGATCCGTTTCTGACTGTTCTGGCCAGAGCAGCAAAACTTCCTGTATTTGATTCGGCTGAGCCACTGGTATTGCCACCACCTGGGCAAATTTCTCACCGGGCGGCACCACTACCGAACGCACGATTGCCACCGGATAGCCACGCGGAAAACGCTTACCTAGACCCGAGCTCAGCAGCAAATCACCCTGGCGAATATCTGCATGGGCCGGCATAAATGGCAGCCGCAACAGACCCGAAGCACCATCACCCCGAGCCACCCCACGTTGGCCGCTGCGCTGATTAATAACCGGCAGGGCATGACTGGAATCGGTAATCAGTAGAACCTGGGCAGTGTGTCGGCCCAAATGAACCACCTGGCCAAACACGCCATCACTACTGATAACAGGCTGGCCCAGATAAACCAGATCTGAACTGCCAAGATTAATCTGAACCTGCTGAAAATGAGGATCTAGCGCAACCTGGACGATACGGGCTAGGCGATAACGCACCGGTAGATTACTGATGGCGACTGAACCCAGCAGAGCATTTAAGCGCTCATTTTCAGCCACCAAGGTATCAAAATGCTGCTGTTGAATCGCCAATTGTTGATTCGTAGCCTGTAATTGCTGATTTCGTTCAATCAGCGTCACGCGGGCAGCGATCAGGGCCTCGATCCGTTGCCAATGGCCCAGTGGCCAATCAGCGACTGCCTGCATCGGTGCAAGCAGTGTCAAAACCAAACCTCTGGGCCCTTCCAGCGCTCGGTAACGCTGATCAGCAACCAGTGCAGCAACTGAAAAACCAACCAGCAACAACAACCTCAGGGTAATCGCCGGACCACGAATAAAGAGCGTACTCATAGGACGCTATCCCTACAGTTCACGAAATGGTCTCTGGTAAGTTCATCAACAGATCGACACATCAGGGTTAAATCAAAATGACACGATCCAGAAGTTATGGGATGGCTTGCTAGCAACCTCAACAACTACAATGGGCTTAGAAACCGGCGAGGTTCAACCACCGCAACATAACTCAGCGCTTTTAATCACTGAAAACGTCACTGGCCTTATCAATAAAATCTAGCGCCATTTCTCCGCCATAGGCGACACACATCATCGGATTTTCAGCAACCACCACCGGCAGACCAGTCTCTTCGGCCAGGAGTTGATCGAAACCACTCAGTAACGCGCCACCACCAGTTAACACCATGCCTTTTTCAGCCACATCTGCGCTGAGCTCTGGCGGCGTCTGCTCTAGCGCATTACGCACTGCTCCGACGATCCCCTGCAGGGGTTCCTGCAAAGCCTCCAGCACTTCATTGCTGTTTAAAGTAAAACTACGTGGAATGCCTTCAGCCAGGTTGCGCCCCTTTACTTCCATCTCACGGACTTCATTACCCGGATAGGCACTGCCGATCTGATGCTTAATTTGCTCAGCGGTTGCCTCACCAATCAGGGTGCCGTAGTTACGGCGCACATAATTGATAATCGCATCATCAAAACGATCTCCACCGATACGAACCGAATCAGAGAACACCAGGCCATCTAACGAAATCACCGCAATTTCGGTGGTACCACCACCAATATCGAGCACCATCGATCCGGTCGCTTCGTTAACCGGCAACCCAGCCCCCAAAGCCGCAGCCATAGGCTCTTCGATTAGATGAACTTCCCGGGCGCCTGCACCCATCGCCGATTCTTTAATAGCACGTCGCTCGACCTGAGTGGAACCACAGGGCACACAAATGACGACCCGTGGGCTGGGCCGGAAAAACCCGCTTGGGTGGACCTTACGAATAAAATGTTGCAGCATTTTTTCAGTGACGAAAAAGTCGGCAATCACACCGTCCTTGAGGGGACGAATCGCCTCAATATTACCAGGCGTACGGCCCAACATACGTTTGGCCTCTATGCCGACCGCCTGCACGGTTTTACGACCACCACCCTGACTAGAGTGCCGAATCGCCACCACCGATGGTTCATTCAGCACGACCCCTGACCACGCACGCATATCAGAGTGTTTGCCGTACCCAGATCTATTGCCAGGTCACTGGAAAAAACCCTAACAACTTCTTTATCATAAGAACCCATCAACTCAGTTTGTGGCGTTGATATCAGCACGACGCCAAAAAAATACAGGAAATAAGTCGGCTGGCTTTTCCCAACCACTCAAAAAATAATCAGCTACTTATTGCTTTTCAATAACCACAAAGTTTTTCAACCTAAACTGCACGGGAAAACCCCTTTCCAACCCGAGAAAATTTCTTAATATTAGCGGTAACCAGTTGCTTTAATTAGGAAAATGTAACAACGCTAGCGCCACCGAGCAACCCGTTCGTGGCACCCAATGCTCCAACACTGAAAAAATGATTCAATTACAATATGTCGGAACCTCATTTCTGCGGTATTTAACCAACCTGTTCGCCAAGCACCTACTTATCTCAGCCGATTTAACTGCGAATAAGTGCTCCACGCTTACATAAATTAATACTGTATTCTAAGAACCTGAAGGTTTTAACGCACTAGCCCCCTGCCATGAGTTGAAAACAACATGTCCGTAGACCGCTCCGATGTTGAAAAGGCCGCCCATTTAGCGCGTATCGGCCTGTCATCCACCGAGACTGATAAGCACCTTCAGGATCTGCAACAGATTCTCTCATTGATTGAGCAGATGCAGGCGATCGACACCAACAATATTGAACCACTATCCAGCCCTCTGGACGCAATACAACCAATGCGCAAAGACCAGGTCACCGAAACCGATCAACGTGAACGATTTCAATCACTAGCGCCAGCAACCGACAAGGGCCACTATCTGGTTCCTAAAGTCATCGAATAAACCAGTCTTGATAATGCCAATTAAACGCACCCAGACCACAACCGCTTTCATGGATTTTTACGGCAAATATAGATGATTGATTACTCCATCACCGACCTGTCAGCTGCACTTCGTAGCGGCGAATTTAGTAGTGTGGAACTGGTGCAGCACTATTTGCAGCGAATCGACACCCTTGATTCCAAGCTCAATAGCTTTATCACCAGAACCGCACAGCTGGCACTCGATGGCGCTGCTAAAGCGGATAAATTATTGAAGCAGGGCGATGATTCGCCATTGTTGGGTATTCCGATAGCCCACAAGGATATTTTCTGTACCAATGGGGTCCGCACTAGCTGCGGTTCTAAAATGCATGATAACTTCATCGCCCCCTATACTGCAACTGCCGTCTCCAAACTAAACAATGCGGGAACCATTAGTCTGGGCAAGCTGAGCATGGATGAGTTTGCGATGGGCTCATCGAATGAAACCAGCTTTTACGGTGCGGTCAATAATCCGTGGGACCTGGAAAGAGTCCCGGGCGGTAGCTCCGGCGGTAGCGCCGCAGCGGTTGCCGCCAAACTGGTAGTGGCAGCCACTGGCACTGATACCGGCGGCTCGATTAGACAACCCGCTGCCTTTTGTGGCGTTACCGGCATTAAACCCACCTATGGCCGGGTATCTCGATATGGCATGGTGGCGTTTTCATCATCCCTGGACCAGGGTGGCATCCTTGCCCGCAACGCAGAAGATGCCGCACTGCTCCTGCAAACCATGAGCGGCCACGACCCGCTGGACTCCACCAGCATCGATCAACCGGCACCAGATCTGACCAGCGGTATTAATCAGTCGATCGCAGGACTGCGCATTGGTGTCGTAAAAGAATTTTTTAGTAAAGAGCTGGACAGCCAGATTGCAGCCGCGGTGAAAACTGCACTGTCAGAACTGGAAAAGCTCGGCGCTGTGCTGGTTGATATCAGCCTGCCAAAGAACAAACTGGCTATTCCGGCCTACTACGTGATTGCTTCTGCAGAAGCGTCCGCCAACCTGGCTCGCTATGATGGGGTTCGTTACGGCCACCGTGCCGACAACCCGGTAGACCTGGAAGATCTGTACAAACGCTCCCGCACCGAAGGCTTTGGCACCGAAGTTAAACGTAGAATTCTGACTGGCACCTTCGTGCTCTCATCGGGTTATTACGACGCCTATTATCTGCAGGCACAAAAAGTCCGTCGGCTAATTCGCGACGAATTCATCGATCAGTTTAAAGAAGTAGACCTGATTGCGGGTCCCACTACGCCCACCACTGCGTTCAAGAAAGGCGCTCATAGCGACGATCCAGTGGCTATGTATCTTTCTGACATTTACACCACTGCGGTGAATCTTGCGGGGCTGCCCGCGATATCAATACCCGCTCCAGCGGTCGATGGACTGCCGGTTGGCCTGCAATTGATCGGTAATTTTTTGCAGGAAGATCTCCTGCTGCGGGCAGCTCACCAGCTTCAACAAGCCACTGACTGGCATCAGCAGTCCCCTAATATTTAGACGTTTATAAAGATCTTTACACGGTTTGATCAATCACCAGTCGAATACTGGGTATCGATCCACTGCTGATAAGAACCATCCATCACTGACTGCCACCAGGCTTCATTGTCGAAATACCAGCGCATGGTTAAGCTCAAGCCGGCGTCAATTTGGGTTGCTGGTTGATACCCCAGGTCACGCTCGATGCGACTGATATCAATGGCATAACGCCAATCGTGTCCAGGGCGGTCTGACACAAACTCAATCAGACTTCTACTCGGCACACCTTTGGCAGCCAGTGAATCAGGGAAACGCAATTGCAGTTCTTTACTATCGCCGATCAGCCGGTCGGCTAAATCACAAAGCCGCTCAACCAACTCAATATTGGTCAACTCGGTACCACCACCTATGTTGTAAGTACAACCAGGCTCGCCGGAGCGCAGCACCCGATCAATACCGCGGCAGTGATCATCAACAAACAACCAGTCGCGAATATTCTTACCGGTGCCATAAATTGGTAAGGCTTTGCCCCGCACTAAATTACAGATTGTTAAACCAATCAGCTTTTCCGGAAACTGGTAGGGCCCGTAATTATTCGAACAATTACTGATGCTGGTATGCAACCCATACGTGTGCTGATAAGAACGCACCAGGTGATCGGCACTGGCCTTGCTCGCTGCATAAGGGGAGCTAGGCTGATAGGAATGATCCTCAGTAAATGCCGGGTCATCGTCACCGAGCGAGCCATAAACTTCATCCGTTGAAACCTGATGAAAACGGTGATCACCAGAAAACCCATCGCCAAGCCAGACCTGACGGGCCGCCTCTAACAACCGCTGCGTACCGACAATATTGGTGGAGATAAAAGTGCCTGGTCCAGAAATAGACCGATCTACGTGAGACTCCGCAGCGAAGTTCACAATTCCGTTGAGTTGATGCTCACGCAACAGTGATTCAACCAGGTGGTGGTCAGTAATATCGCCCTGCACAAACTGAAAACCAGGGTTGGTTTCCAAATCCGCCAGACTATTTCGATCGCCTGCGTAAGTCAGCGAATCGAGCACCACAACCTTATTATCCGGGTATTGATCGCACCAGTAACGGACAAAGTTACTTCCGATACAGCCTGCCGCGCCTGTTACTAGCCACGATTGAATTTGACTCACTCTAGATATCCTAAGTAATAAACTTTACAGGGGGAGATCACCATCTAAAAATTAACCCGACGAGTCTGTTGCCATCATCAGACCCAGCGTTGTTCTCAAACCATCGCGCCAGTGGGTGGGGGGCAAATCCGCAAGCCGATAACTCTGGGATGCATCAAGCACGGAATAAACCGGCCTTGGTGCCGCCTGGGGATAATCTCGACTGGCTATCGGCAACAACTCGATTGGAGCAGCCAGCAAACCTAAGCTACATGCCTCTTCCATAATCGCCAGGGCGAAATCGTACCAACTGGCAACCCCGCAATCAGCCCAGTGCATCACGGTTGGTAATGAGGACCGCCCGACTGCCCACCACAGAAAATTCGCAAGCCCCCAGCAATGAGTAGGCGTACCTATCTGATCAACAACCACAGAGAGACTAGACCGGCTGGCCATTAACCCCAGCATGGTTTGCAGAAAATTCTGACCATGCTGGGCATAGAGCCAACTGGTTCGAATCACGGTTGCCTGGCCAGGAAGAGCTTGCAATAGCGCCTGCTCGCCGCGCCACTTGGTCGCGCCATAAACCCCTAACGGCGCACAAGGTGCCGCAGTCGAATAAGGCGAATTGGCCTGACCATCAAAGACATAATCAGTCGAAATATGAAGCACCCGAGCGCCAGTTTGACCTGCCACCTCTGCAAGCTGTTTAACCGCCTGATGATTAACCGCTTCAGCCGCAAGAGACTCCTGCTCCGCCTGGTCTACCTGGGTGTAAGCCGCGCAGTTAATAATTAGCTCAGGAGCGCGCTCAACCAACCAATGTTTTAACTGCCTGACATCCATCACGTCCAGCTGAGCATGGTCTGGCGCTAACAGCTCTACACCAGCAGGCTGACTTTGCTGCAATGCCAAACCCAGCTGGCCGCTGGCGCCGATTAGAAGAACCTTCATGAATAGGTAGGCGCTGCAGCGAGCGGTTTGCCCTGCTGATCCTTGTCAGATAACGCCGGTGACCCACTAATCGGCCAGTTTATCGCCAGGCCTGGATCATTCCACAACAGACACTGTTCATCTTCTGGCAAATAATAGGCGGTACATTTATAAGCAATTTCCGCAATATCACTGACCACCTGAAAACCGTGAGCAAACCCGGGTGGCACCCAAAGCATGGCATGATTCTCTGCGGACAGGGTAACGCCGGTCCACTGCTTAAAAGTTGGTGAACTCTGACGCATATCAACGATCACATCGTAAATTTCACCTATCAGCACCCGCACCAACTTACCCTGAGGATTGCTTAACTGGTAATGCAAGCCACGCAATACCCCTCGACTGGAACGACTATGATTGTCCTGAACAAACTCTGGCCCGATCCCCAGTTCAGCATACTGATCCTGGCGCCAGCTTTCGTAAAAAAACCCTCGACTATCACCATGTAGTTCGGGTGAAACCAATAAGGCGTCGGCTACCGCTAGCCGCTCAATTTTTAAATCGGCCGCCGATCATCAAGCAACCCAGACAGATAATCGCTATAACTACTTTTGCCCAGCACTTCGATGCGTTGCTTTAACTGCTCGGTAGAGATCCATTGCTGATGAAATGCAATCTCCTCTGGACAGGCAATTTTTAGCCCCTGGCGCTCTTCGACAATTTTGATGAAATTCGCCGCATCTAGCAGCGAATCATGGGTGCCGGTATCAAGCCATGCGGTGCCTCGACCTAACAGCTGTACCTGTAACTGCCTTTGCCGCAGATAAACCCGATTTAAATCGGTAATCTCATACTCACCTCGGGCCGATGGCTCCAGGCTACGGGCGATACTAACGACCTGATTGTCATAGAAGTAGAGCCCGGTAACGGCATAATTGGAATCTGGATTAGCTGGCTTTTCAATAATATCGATGACCTGTTCCTGGTCATCGAAACTGAGCACGCCGTAACGCTCCGGGTCTTTAACATAGTACCCAAACACAACAGCGCCTGATTCAAGCTTTGCTGCATGCTGGAGTTGTTCGCCAAGACCGTGACCATAAAAAATATTGTCGCCTAGCACCAGACAAACCGACTCATCACCAATGAAATCCGCCCCAAGAGTAAACGCCTGCGCCAGGCCATCCGGTGAGGGTTGCTCAACATAACTTATCTCCAGCCCCCATTGGCTTCCATCGCCCAATAATTGCTCATAGGCCGGCACCGATCTTGGGTCCGAAATCACCAATATTTGCTGAATCCCGGCCTGCATCAAGGTACACAGTGGGTAATAAACCATCGGCTTGTCATACACCGGCAACAACTGCTTGCTGACGGTCAGGGTTAACGGATGCAACCGAGTACCAGAGCCGCCGGCGAGAATAATTCCTTTCAAACTAGTTTCCTCAGCTAAATTTGACGC
>JAESTY010000258.1 GCA_016763355.1 Immundisolibacteraceae bacterium | reverse complement strand
CAGATAGGATTTCTACTTCATCTGGCTCTTTACGCTGAGTGGTGTACCGAGAGGTACCTGGTTTGCGTCGATCCAGATCACGTTGTAAATCCGCCTCGCAAATTTCCAGCCCCGGCGGACAGCCATCGATCACGCAACCCAGCGCCGAGCCGTGACTTTCACCAAACGTTGAAACCACAAACTCTTGCCCAAACGAATTTCCGGACATTAACCAACCCTTTTGCAAAAACTAAAAAAAACAACACGTTGCGTCAACATAAGGTCGCCGCAAATTCGCCCAAAACCAACCCTATTAGCAGTCACTGGTAAAAGCCCACTTCTACCCGGCCAAGGTGGGGCAGCCCGGTTACCGCAGCCTTCATCTGCGCAGCAAGCTGCCTGCCATGCTTAAGGTCTTCAATGTCGGCCAATGGCAATTTTAACTCTATATGTATTTTATCTTTTTCATAGTGCAACACGATCTCGGTGACCAATTCACTGGCCGGTGTGGCCAATATAGCCGCCCGAACAACCCGCTCAACCTGGTCCCGTAATGGCAGGAACTTACCCATTTCCTGGGACTCATCGTCTTCGGAGTCCACGTGCACTAGAACATCCTCAATGTCGTCATACTGACGCAACACTTGTTGGCGAATGCGATCACCAATGCGATGTCCTTCAGACACACTAATTTGGGCATCGACAATCACGTGCACATCCACTAACGCCCGGTTCCCTAATTTTCGAGAACGCAGCATGTGCATCCCCTTAACACCCTGAACGCCGTTAATAATATTACGGATACTGTTGACTCTGGCACGATCCAGACCGGTATCGGTGAGCTCCCGAATAGCTGCCCACGCAATATCCCAGCCAACCTTGGCAATCATCATCGCCACGGCGGCAGCCGCAATTGGGTCTAGAATCGGCAATCCGACCATACTGCCGGCTAACCCGACAAACACCACCACCGACGATATCGAATCAGTTCGATGATGCCAGGCATTAGCACGCAGCAGGTTGGACTCGACCTGCTCAGCTACTCTTACTGTGTAACGGTAGAGCAGTTCGTTGGCTATAATTGAGAACCCGGCCACCCAAATCGCATATTGACCAGGAATCTCAAAGCCACTGCCAGATTGCAGCCGACTGGCCGCACCCCAGGCAATCGCCCCAGCAGTTGCCAGTAGTAGTAACCCCAATAACATCGACGCTGCGGTTTCAAAACGCTGATGCCCATAAGGGTGGCTCAAATCAGGTGCTTTACTAGCCTGACGAGTCGCCACCAATACAAACAGGTCACTGACCAGGTCGCTGAGTGAATGAACACCATCAGCTACTAGCGCCTGTGAGTGACTGATCACTCCAATAATTAATTTGCTCGCGGTGAGCAGCAGATTGGTAGCCAATCCCACCAGAGTTACGCGTGTCGATAACCGCAAACGCTCCGCGCTAGTTAGGGGCTCGCTAGTCAATCCGTACCGACCTCTATTTTTATGGTCACCACCCCATCCTCATCGAAACTATCCAGGTGCTGGTGGCCGTGAATCCTGCACCAGGCAGGGATATCAGCCAACACACCATGGTCAGTACATTCGACCAACAAAACATCCCCAGGCAGCAGAGATTTAATCTTCTGCTGGGTTCGAATCACAGGGATTGGACAGAGTAGATGCTTGGCATCCAGGTAGTGCTCAGCCATAAAATCAGGGTTCGCTCGCGAGTAACTGGTGAACTGTCTGGGACGCCCTATAGAATACCGTGATCCGACCATCCCAGGCCATCTCCAACCGTGAAAAATAAACTCAATACACCTCAACCTGATTCTGTTACCGGACTGATTCTAGCTGGCGGTCGCAGTAGCCGATTTAATGGTCTGGAAAAAGGTCTCATCGATTTCAATGGCCAGCCGATGATTGCCCGGGTTTCTGCGGTTTTTCGACATCGGGTCGACCAGTTAATCATCTGCGCTAACTGTCACCACCAACAATATCAACCCTATGCTGACCAGGTAATTAGCGACTGGGTTGGCAACCAATGGGGCCCACTGGCCGGCATTTACACCGGATTACTACATTGCAAGACCAATTGGTTACTTGTCGCCACCTGTGACCAACCGCTGCTACCGGAAAATTATGTCAGCCAGCTGGTCCGACAATGTGACGGTAATTCCGTATTAATCGCAGCCGATCCTGATCGGCAGCACTATTTAAACATGTTAGTTCACGTTTCTAATCGGATTAAGCTACGCGATTATTTAATGTCAGGCCGACGATCCGTAAAAGGTTGGCTAAACGTCACTCGTTATCAGGCGGTACACTTCCCTGAACGACTACTTGATAGCGTCAACTCCGTTGAACAGCTGCACAAAGCTACTGACTACTGCAACCACAAGTGATTTTTAATAATCATAAAACAACAAACCGACGACCTATTCATGACAGGGATAGATTGCAGGCACCGGTCTTAAAATTCAAATGACAGAGCCTTATGCAGACCAAACCTGCCATCGCGGTCGATTTGCCCCCTCACCTACTGGCCCGTTACATCTGGGATCATTAGTTGCTGCACTGGGTAGTTATCTGAATATTCGTCGGACTGCAGGGGTATGGCTGGTGCGTATTGACGATATCGACCAGCCACGCAGTGTGCCCGGAATTGATCAACAGATTATCGATACGCTGGCCCTACACGGACTCGAATCCGACGAGCCGGTACGTTATTCAAGTCAGCGCCTGAACGATTATGAAGCAGCCTACGCCAGCCTTGAAAAGCTTGACCACCTGTTCCCATGTTGTTGCAGCCGCAGACAGGTGCGTCATTCCCAGACCGGAATCGGTGATACCCTTATATACAACGGCAATTGCCGTAACGGCATCCTTTCGACTAGTGTGATCCGCAGTTATAGAGTTCGGGTGCCGGACGCGCCAATAACATTCAAAGACCACCTCCAGGGAATACAGACCGACTCACTGAGTGCTAGTGTCGGCGATTTCGTGGTTAGACGGGTTGATGGTCAGTTTGCCTATCAGCTAGCAACGGTAGTTGATGATCAGCTTCAGCAAATTACCGAGGTAGTTCGCGGTAACGATCTTCTACCATCCACCGGACGACAGATCCTGCTACAGCGTTTGCTTGGCTACCACCAGCCTGAATACTTTCACTTGCCAGTGGTAACAAATCAACAATTTGAGAAACTTAGCAAACAGCAGGGTGCACCACCGATAGATGGCAGCCGAGCAAGTGACAATCTGGTACTAGCGTTAGAACTATTAAAGCAATCGCCGCCCCCGATCCTTGCACTGGAAAACCCATCAACCATTTTAAAATGGGCGATTAAACATTGGCATAGCGGTGCCATTACAATGACGCCTTTGGTCACTTTAACAACCGAGAGCTAAACGTTAATGTTTAAAAACGTCAGCCAGTTTTTTACCGATCTAGCTAGCCAAGTCCAAGATCAAGATACCCCCGAGACTGCCCAACATCTTGAGATGGTCATGGCCGCCCTAATGATTGAAATGGCTCGAGCCGACGGGGAAGTTGAAGCTATTGAGATTGAACAGATTAAGCGGATGCTCGAACAGCGGTTTAATTTACAGAGTGACGCGCAGGAGGCTTTGCTAGCGCTGGCCAACGACAAGGCCGATCACGCTACCTCACTGTTTGAATTTACTTCACAGTTAAAAACGTTGCTTGACCAACCCACTCGGATAGAAATGATCGATCTACTCTGGTCGGTTGCCTACGCTGATGACAAACTGGATAGGTACGAAGAGCAGCTAGTGCGTAAAGTCGCTGACCTGCTTTACGTGCCTCATTCCGAATTCATTGCCTCTAAACATCGCGCCTCAGACAACCGTTAAACCCTTAGGTGCTTTGATCTCAAGCTATCAAACTCCAGGTCTCGCCTTTACCTGAGTACAGGGCTATGCCTTCTTGCTGACATTTAAATAGATGGGCCTGCAGCGACATTAGCGCAGCACCATGAAGCACCTCCGGCACATCGTCATAAACCTTCATTACCAGTTTATCGATGGTCACCGGACCAAGTTGCAGCAAACCGGCTATTACCTTTTGTTCCCGTCGATTGCGATGATCGACCATTGATTGAAAAAACTTTGCTGGCTCCGGTATCAATCGACCATGAGCCGGAGCGATGAATTCAATCGGTTCAAGTTTCAATCTTTCCAATGATGTTACATAGTCGGCCATATCTCCATCTGGAGGAGCGATAACAACGGTCGATCCGTCCATCACCATATCTCCGGCGAACAGCCAGCTAGGTTCATTTAACAGGAAACAGAGATGGTTAGCCACATGGCCTGGCGTATGAATTACCCTTATCGAGTACTCACCAAGTTTGAT
>JAESTY010000257.1 GCA_016763355.1 Immundisolibacteraceae bacterium | reverse complement strand
TCCGGCTAGTGTGATCGATGAGAGATCACCGCCATCGCGCATAAAAGCATAGAAAAAATTCTTGTTCATCATCGGCGTAGCAAAGGCGACTTTTTTGCCATTGAGACCGGCCAGGGATTTAATCTCGGGCCGGGTAATCACTTCAAATACGTGCTCCTGATAAGCGGCGACATATTTAACCGGGTGGCCCTGCACAGCCGCCAGAATCGGGTGACTGAGCAGATGGGTAAAGTCGACTGCACCGCTAATGAGCGCCTCATTCAGAGTCATCCCCTGCAGCGGTGGGTTGATATGCTCGACTTCTATATCAAACCGAGCAAAACACTCATGATTAAAGAACACCGCGTTGCCGGTGATTTCCGGATAGTTAGAACCAAGTTTGACCCTGTCCATCTGCGACTCCCCCTGCTATCAAATGGTGACCCATCGGCTAAACACTCATGCCCAACCTAAACGGCTGGCCAAGTTCTTTTTTACCGTCCGTCTCGACGGTAATGTGATGGCGACCATGAAGCCCGTGAATCAGCAGGTCGCGCATCAGCCGCTCTACCGGATGATTTTTAAACAGTACGCTGGGCCCGGCGGCCTGACCAACCAGATAATGAAACCGGTTGGCGCTTTCCACCGCTAACCATTTAGCCTCTTCGATCAGCAGTAATGCCCCTTCCAGATCGCTCTGAAAAGCGTTGATAGCCGTATAGAGCATCAATTTCACCGCATCAATACGTGCCTTCATCTCGCCCACATAACGCTGTCGTGTGGTGTCATCGCCACGCTGCCGGGTAGTGATGTATTCCACCACTCCCTGATAAACCCCTTCGAGGTTACCCAGGTAATTAGCCGAAAAGCCCATGTTGATTTTGCCCATCCAGTTTTTGCCCAGAAAATCACCGGGTTCACCAACAATGTCTGCATTAGGCACAAACACATCTTCGAAACTCACCTTGGGACTCACACAGGCACGCATACCCACCGGGTTCCAGTCTTGCTCGTAGGTGGTCACACCCGGGTGACTGGAAGGGATCATCACCGTTAGGTCGCGGCCACTCTTGTCATCCATCACCATGACCCACATCCACTCGCTGCCGGTGGCATTAGTAGCGTAATGCTTTAGACCGTTAACGATTAGTCCACCGTCGACGCGTTTGCCCTCGGTACTGAGCGCCCCCTTGGCAACATTAATGGTCGGTTCTGAACCTAGCCCCGGAATCACCGCACCGCGCTCCCTGGTCGGTGCCAGAAAGCGTTCCAGCTGCTCATCGGTACCAAAAGCATTGAGCATCTGCACACAGTTATTGTGAACCTGAAAACAGTGGCCGGTGGCCGGATTGACCTGGGCAATGTGTTGGGTGATTAGAAAGAATGACAGCGGATCATCCTGCTCGGCACCAAAACCTAACCCACCGTGGGCTTTATCCAGGCAGGCGGTCAGAAAACCAGCTTTATGTAGGTCTTGAAGATCTTCCAACGGCAACACCGCCGCCTCATCAGTTTGCTGGGCGCGGGGCGCAAATTTCTCCGCCGCCATCGTTTTAATCTGCTCAACAAGTTGCTGCTGTGAATCTGTGTATTGATAAATTTCCACGGTCTCTCCCCCGATGTTTGCCGTTCAAGGCCACAAAGGTAATTTCCTGTGCGGGCTAAACCGGCCTCCAAAATACAAATCAGCCACCATTACCTGGGGCAATGATGGCTGATTCGTCGATATTATTTACAACCGATAAACCTCTCTATTTACCAGTTGTTGACCTACTTTTTTATCTGGCCAGTCGGGCATCAGGTACTCATGCCAACCATATAGGGCTCACCGAGTTCGGCTTTGCCGACCACACCCATAGTCAGGAAGTGACGACCATGGAGGATGTGTAAATGCAGGTCACGCATCAGCCGTTCTACAGGATGTTTACGCATCAGCAGCGTAGAACCGCCGGCCTGACCGAGCAGATAGTTAAAACGATTGGCTGATTCAACAGCCAGCCATTTGGCCTCCTCGACCATCAACATGGCGCCGGTCTCATCGTCTTTGAAATTCACCACGGCGGTATAGAGCAACAAACGTATCGCATCAATGCGCGCTTTCATCTCACCGATGTATTGCTGACGCTGACCATCGCTGCCACGACCTTTACCCTTCATGTATTCAACCAGGTAGTTATAGATACCACGCATGGCACCTACATAGGTAGCGGTAAAACCCAGGTTAATTTTGCCAAGCCAGTTATCACCAAAGAAATCACCGGGACCACCCATCAGGTTTTCCTGGGGCACAAATACGTCTTTAAAGGTCATTTGCGGGCTGACACAGGCACGCATACCAATCGGGTCCCAGAAGCTCTCATCGGTGGTGATGCCGGGATCATCAGCCGGAATCATCAGCATAATATCGCGCTCGGTTTCACTGTCCTTCACCATCACCCACATCAGTTCGGAACCGGGCGCATTGGTGACATAGTGTTTGGTAGCGTTGACCAGAAAGCCACCATCAACCCGCTGACCCATGGCACTCATACCACCGGTAACGATGTGTGAAGTCGGCTCGGAACCGGCCGCTGGCATTAACATGCCACGCTCACGAGTTGGTTCGGTGAAACGTTTAATCTGCTCTGGAGTACAGAATTTGTTAATCATCTGCACACAGTTGTTATGCACCTGAAAGCAATGCGCAGTAGCTGGATTAACCATGGCGATATGTTCGATGGTCAGGAACAGGCAGAGTGGATCATCCTGATGCACACCGTAGCCGAGACCACCGTACTGGGGCTCTAGCGCCGATAACAACATGCCGGCTTCGTGCATGTCAAGAATGTCCTGCTGAGGCATACAGGCTTTTTCGTCGTACTCGGCGGCGCGCTCAGCGAACCCAGCGGCAACCTTCTCTACTTTATCGATAACCGCCTGCTGGGCATCGGTGAATGGAAATAACTTCATGCAAAACTC
Source organism: Immundisolibacteraceae bacterium (assembly GCA_016763355.1). Classification (GTDB taxonomy): domain Bacteria; phylum Pseudomonadota; class Gammaproteobacteria; order Immundisolibacterales; family Immundisolibacteraceae; genus QNFC01. The sequence continues at coordinate 13,948 of JAESTY010000257.1, read as the reverse complement.
CTGATACGGCCGCCAGCGTCACCCATGGGTTCTGCGCCAGTTGCCAATTAGAAATGAGTAAAACTCAAATTTAGGTTAGTTGGACCCTAGATAGGGATCTGCACCGAGCCGGGCACGCTTTCACCTTCGAGCACCACCATTAGGTCGGTAAACAACGGCCCATCGACAGACTCTTTAACCGTGGCCAGATACTCACCGCTAAAAGTTGGCTTGCTGTTGCGGTCGATATTGAAGGTAGCACGGACCTGCACATCGCCATCGCTACGGCTGACACTGGGATTACCCAATACATGTACCGTCGGCTCCAGCCGTAGCGCAGGATGGCTGGTTAAACGAAAGCCAAGTTGTATGTCGGTGTCGTTAACTATGTGGAGCACGCCGTCTCGCTCAAAATTCTTACGACACTGCACCCGATAGCGCGAGGGTTTATCAAACATGCTCAGTACGGCGTCGTAATCGAACTGATCCAGCGCCGCGACGAAGCGATAAAGCAGGTCTATCGCCGGGTCGGTAGCACTGTTGGGCTGGGCTGAATTGGCCATATTTTTGTCTCCCTGCTTGGTCTTAGTCCTGGCTCATGTAATGTTGCCAACCGATACGAAACCCGCGCATCGACTGCTCACTTTCCCAATGGTCTTCATCGCCATTTTCGAGGCCTCTGGCCGCCAGAATCGGTGCGCCACAATCGGCTTGTAAACCCTGTTGCACCCATTCGAGTTGACGAGCATCGTCGGCTCCAAACAGGCCGCCGGGTCCCCAGGTCATGGTAAATGCCGCTGCGCGACGTTCATTCATTTGCCGATTATTGGTCGATTTGGGCGCTAGCAACCACATGGTCAACTGCATGTTGTTGGCATCAATCGGTTCAATCTGGCGAATCGCAAACATATCGCCGCTGGCGTTGTAGTGCACGGTAATGTTGGGGAAAATTGCCATATAGCGATTGGTGGTGCGCTCGGCCATGGGCCGGCTTTCTTCCCAATCGATAGCGCCATGATGACCCAGGGTGCGGGCAATACCATCGAGGCCGTCGTCAGCACTGATGCCAAACTGCTCGAACATGCCACCGTGGACATAGGGCACGTGGTAGCCGTCCATGGTGTTGTCGATCATTAGTTTCCAGTTGCCGGCGATGTCGTATTTATAGGTATCGACCATCTCCAGTCCCTCACCGTCGCCATAGGTGGCGTAGTGCATAAAATCCAGGGCCGGGCCGAGATATTCTTTCAGGGTCGGGGCGTCCGGATTGAAGCTGCCAAAAATCATGCTGTTGTAGATTTCAACCTTAGCCAGTTCGACCAGACCAAACTCTTCCTTTTGGAACCATTCGCCGTAGGCTTCTTGTTTAGGCACCTTAACTAAATCGGTATCCGCGCTATATTCAAAACCATGGTAGGGGCATTTAAAGTTGGTTTTGGCGCAATTACCTTCTTCTTCTATCGCAACCAGACTGGCGCGATGCCGGCAGGTGTTATAGACCACACGCACAGTCCCGTCGTTACCACGCACCTGAATTAGTGGCTGACCAGCGATGGTTTTGCGCACATAGTCACCGGGCTCAGGAATTTCGGTTTCGTGACCAATCAGCACCCAGGCCTTTTTGAAAATCCTCTCGATTTCCTGTTCCAGAATGGCCGGGTCGGTGTAGATACTGCGGTCGGTAAAACCGTCCGGACGTAATCGTATGGCTTCGTCGATAGTTTTCATCTGCTCAGCACTCCAGGTATTAAATTTGAATCAGGCTTTTTTCCAGGTGAAGGGATCAAAGCCTGCCATGGCTTTAATGGCCTCGACCATTTCAGGGCCACTGGCTTCTAGCGCGGCACACTCTTTTGCCCGGCCAGCTTCGTCATAGGGCGCACGGCAAACGTGAATGCGTTCGTGATAAGACTTCTTCACCACGGTTTCGCCGTCATCCAGCGCATCCCAGGTAAGTACGTCGTTGAGCATTTCACCAACTACAGTTGAATCTAATAACAGGGATTTACCGGCCACAATGCCGCCCCGGTTAATCACATAAACCGAGTTAGGCATCATTGTGTAACGCTGATGGATCGGGCCGTCGAGGGCGTCGATCAACACCGGCATTTTGACATTTTCCTGATCGACCATCTGCTGGGCACGACCGCGCTTATCTTCGATACTGGTGTGCGGTGGTGTACCAGATCCGGGGTGGGCTTCGCGGGTATAAACCATGACGAAATCAACCTTGTCACCATACTCTTTATATAGACCATTCAGCGATACCGGGGTGGTATCCAGATTGCTGATGATTGGTGGATCACTGATGCTGGCAAACAAGATACAGACCGGCTTGTTACCTTTGCTGGCTGACAGGCTGTAGTCACCGCCGGCAAGCAGCTCGCCGGTAAAATCCGGTGCTTCACTACCCAGGGGCACCATCTGGCGAAAGCCTTCGGCCAGCTGGCCTAGCAGTTCAGGCACGGCACCAACACCGCCAACCCACAGGTTCATTGGTCCTTCTGGCATCGGTGGATGGTTATACGCGTTTTCTGCTTCGGTCATTTCAGCCATGGAATCCTCCTAAGAAACGTCATTTATATGAATAACAAATATACGGTGCTATTTACGCAAATCAATTAACGCCGCAAAACAAACTAAATACAAAAAATCTCTTCAACCGCAAACTCGGTGCGAATCAATCCCTGTTGATAACAGTAGCCGATAATCGCCTCGATGCTGGTGCGATTAGCCTCGATACCATATTGATCCGGAAACACACCCATATCGCTCAACTCAGCAGTGCTCACACCCATGTGATCACCCGGACCATCGGCCGCGGCCAACTCGTCATGATACAGACCACGGACTTTATTAAAGGCATTCATCAGGGCTGCTGGCAAACCTGGATTGGCATCAACCGTACTTTGACGAAGCGTCATCACCGTGTTGATCGGATAAATACCCGTGGTGGCCACAAACTCATTCAGTTCCTGTTTAGGATTATCAAACAACCGGCGGGTGTTGCCATCAGTTGGCGCACCGCCACCGGGGGCGATCAGCGCATCAATTCGACCATCTTCAAGCGCCGCCACCTGGTGCACACCTTTTTCGGTCATTAATTCATTGGTGAAGCCATCGATGGTCTCGATGATATAACCCTCGGCAGGCCGGTAATTCAGCCCTTGCAGAAATGGGTTATCGCCATCAACCACCCAGATAATATCCTTCACCGCGACCTGGTAATAATTTTCCAGAATACCGCGCATCCAGGCCGCCGGGTTGTATCCAAAGCCACACACCGCAACTCGCTTACCTGCCAGATCAGCCGGGCTGTTGATGCCAGAATCTTTATTTACCGTGATACCTAATTGGGGGAAAAACCGACTTGGAAACACCGGAATTGCCGTCAGCGGCTTGCCCTGGTCCAGGGCAATTAAATAGTGGGAAATAGCCTGTTCAGCGATGTCATAGGAAAGTTTGGTGACCATGTCACGAAACAGCGGCCAGGGCAGCACGCCCATGCCCAGAAATTCCAGTTCAAACCCTGACACCGGCACAGTGCCATCCAGCAGGTATTTAGTATCGTAACGGCCAGCCGTGGGATAAGTCAGTTTAGCCATGTTGAATACTTACCTCAGCCAGCCAGGGTTTGATTAATAAAGCGATCGTCGCTCCACTCGGCCAGGTTAACCGGGTTATCCAGTACCTTGTGACTGACCAGAAAATCCTGGGTCTGCGTCAGCGTTGCCATATCTTTTGGGCCCAGACTTGGGGTCAGATGTTTGTGGTATTTGGGACCGTAAGCGATCCAGAAGGATTCTGGACTCACTCGTAAGTTTTCGGCGTGAATTTCTGCGGTTTCATAAGGGTGATCCGCTGCCCACTTTGCCGCCATGTTAGTCACATCCATCACCGCCTGCACCACTTCCGGATGATTTTTAACCAGCGCAGTACTGACCCCAAAAGTGCTCATATAGTCATCTTCGGTGCGCGCTACCAGGTTGCGAACAATGCGCGCTTCACCACGCTGAGCAAGCTCTGCTGCGTAAGGCAGAAACGAAAACATAGCATCAATATCACCGCTGAGCAGCGCTGCTACCTGGGGATTACCTTCAGCGGTAGAAGTGTTTTTAAACAGGTCACGAGGAGAATGAGTGGTAGCCGCTTCGGCCTCCTCCAGCGTAATTGACCAGGGATTTTTCACTGCAACCAGTTCAACATCATCGGTGGTGAGTCCGGCCAGCGCCAGGGTACTCTGAATACAGCGCAGCTCCCACATACCCAGCCCAACCATGGTCTGATCCCATGGATTCATCGCCAGGTGGGCTGCTCGGTCAAAACCATCGAGCAGCATGCGCGAGTTGTAGGCCATGGCAATGCGTTTGCCCTTCAGGTCAGCCGGACTAAAAATTTCGCTATCGGTTTTAACAAACATGCCCTGCATGCCCCTTAACCGGGTCAGGCCAATCAGGGTAATACTGCCAGGGGCTCGCAAGCCCTGGGTGATCAGCGGCGGAATTTCTCCACCGAGGCGAAAGTAGGCATCCAGATCACCGGCAAAATGGGTCGAAGAATTCGAGCTTGGCAGCAAACTGAAATGAACACCACGGTCTGCCAGTTCCTGTTCAAACACCCGAATAGCGATAATAAAAGCGTTGGGAACCCGACAGTTACTGTAATAACACTCTTTCATTGGTAGCCTCTAAACGACTCCCTTGGAAGCCAGGTTTCGATATTTGATTCCAGCACTAATTTCAATACCTAATTCCAATACCTAATTCCAATAAAGGCTATCAAAATAAGCGAATAGAATAATGCGCATTGCCTGCGATTCTACCCTGCCAATGCCCCAAGTTATAGCCAGGATTTTTAAGGGATTATCTGCTGAAAAAACTTGCTACCGCCTGCTAATTCTGTACATGACTCCAGCATCGTAACCGCCGGCATAACGGCTAATTATGACTAGCTAAAAACACGCTAAAAATTAACGCCACCGCGCAGCCAATAGCCTGTAAGCTCAGCATTAAGGTTAATCTGAGAAACCAGCAAGGGAGAGGAGCATGGCTAAGCCGATTCGATTTGGGGTCTATTGCGATCTACAGAATGTACCGGGTGCGGACAATTTCGATACCACCTGGGAAGTCATCGATCTAATCGAGCAGGCCGATCAACTCGGCTACGAATACTACTGCTTAATCGAACACCATTTTTTCGAAAACTTCAGCATTTCCGCCAATCCACTAGCCCTGTTCAGCGCGGTGGCCCAAACCACCGAGAACATCCGTTTCCGTACTGTCTGTCACACCTTGCCGCTGCACAATCCAATGATTCTGGCCGGCGAAATAGCCATGGCAGACATTCTCACCAAAGGTCGCATCGAATGCGGCATTGGTCGTGGCCACGGCTGGCTCTATAACCCGGCCAGCATTGCTCATAAAGAGAGTCCCGGTCGTTATAAAGAGTCGATGGAAATACTGGTCAAAGCCTGGACTGAGGACAAATTTTCGTACCAGGGAGATTATTATTCGGTAGAAGATGTCTCGGTGGTGCCCAAACCGATACAACAGCCCTACCCGAAAATGTTCATGACCGGCACCAGCGGCTCAGCTTTTACCATTGCCGGCGAACATGGCTGGGGAATCTTCCTCGGCGGCATCGCACCCTTTGAGGCCTTTCGACCCGGCCGAGATATCTATCTTGAGGCCTGCAAAGCCCACAACCAGGACCCCTATATTGGCTACTCACGGGTAGTCTATATCGCCGACGACATGGACACCGCCCGCCGTGAAGCCAGTGATGCGGTGCAAAAATTCTTCAGTCTCGCCAACGAAGCCATGGCCACCCTGCAGGACGATGCCACCAAACAATCACTAATCGAAGGTGGCTATCAGTTTTATGCCTCCGATGCCATGCTTGAACTAGGCAAGATGAACGCCGATGACATCATCGATTCAGGATTGGCGTTTGTCGGTACTGCTGATTCGGTCACCCAGCAGCTAGCCGATTTTCATGATGAAGTCGGTTTTGACGAGTTCTGCATCATCAGCGCTTACGGTGGGCTCGACCGCCAACTGGCTCGTCGCACCCAGGAGCGGTTTGCCAAAGAGGTTAGACCGGCATTTGAATAACTAAAACCTGCACGGCGAAGCCTTCCCCCGAGCAATCGGGGAAAGGCTGACTTAACCTAAAGATGTAATAGCCGTTTTAGATTGCCTGAATAAATTTCAGCCTTGGCTTTGGGTGGCAGCGGCAATGCCTCGATGCTGGTGATGGTCTCCTCGGTGAAGGCGCGACCACCAAAAGTATCCAACGGCGTATCGGTGCCAAACAGCAGATGGTCGCTGCCGAAAAAAGCCAACGCGGCGGTCATTCCGCCCACCGACCCCATCAGCGCGGTGTCGTTATAGAACATCCGATAATAATCGAGTACCGGCTTTTGCAGCATATCCAGCTCCTTGCTGGTCATGCCCAGATGTTTGAACAACGGATAGACGTACTCGATGCGCTTATCAAAACCGGGCAGCATGGCGCCGGCGTGGTGGGTAATTATTTTTAACTTAGGAAAACGATCAAACACGCCAGCAAAAATAAGTCGAGTCATGGCGGCGGTGGTTTCATAGGGCCAGCCAAAAATCTGCCAGATAACATGTTTGGACATGCTCTCATCGGCGTAATCGGCAACGTCGGGGCCGCGCGCAGGATGCAGCCAGATCGGCAAATCCAGATCCTCCATCACCTCGTAAAACGGGAAGAAGGCCTCCGCATCAATCGCACTTCCCCTGACGTTGGTATACATCAGCATGCCTTTCATACCGAGTTCTTTAATGCAACGCTCGGCTTCGGCTACACCATCGGTGACGTTGTTCATCGCGTAATTTCCGACCGGGATAAACTTGTCTGGGTAGTCAACGCACAGATCGGCCATGGTGTCGTTGGCAATCACCGCCAGCTGGTGCGCTGCTTTGGGATCATCAATGATCTCTTCCGGCCCGGGTGCCGCCAGGGTAATCACCTGCTGATCAACACCGGTCTGCTCCATCATTTCCAGCCGTAGCGACATCTCCACCAGTTCAGGGATCTTGCCGGAGATATCACTGAAGTGATAACCGGCCGGTACCCGCCGAGCAAATTCATCCAGGTAACGGCGCGGCGTAACATGGGTGAAACAGTCAATTTTCATCGTCATCACTCCTGATTAGCAAACGGCTCATGGAAAACAGATCGCCGGCTTTCTAAAAGCCTCTATCCGCTAGCTCCGACTGTGGCCACAAGCGGGGCAGCAGGAAGCGCCCCACCAGCCCGATCCAGAGTAGAAATCCAGTTAACAGTAGCCCGGTAGTTAGCTGAAACCGCAACTCTGCCAATAACCAGGGCAGCAGCGCCAACGCAACTGCAATAGCCGCATTCCCCCCTACCCTGGCAATCCTGGCCACATCCCCTGGCCGAGCAAAACTGGCGAACGCGACCACAATCAAACTCCAGCCAAGCCCAATCGATATCGCTGGCAGGGTGGTTAAATTCAGCCCCAAATCAAACAGTAGTAATAACGGATAGATACCGCTAGCCGCAGCAGCAAAAACTAATAGTGCCGGACCAACGCTAAGCAGATTCAGACTAAACAGCCCCACTGCTGCTGCACCGATTAAAGCCAGCGCAATCAACAGGCCGAATTCAACAGACTCCACCCGGTCATTGGCTGCGGCACGAATCGCCGCGTTGCCAAGCGCAAATTCGAAGCTGACCGCATCGGTGCTGTTGTGGTCAGCGAACTGCTGGGCGGTATCAAGAATTTTACGCAAAGTGGACTCGGCGTGGTTAACCGGAAATACCCGTATCGGCATGACCCCACATTTTGGGTCATAAAGCTTGTCGCGCAGTTCCGTGCCCCAGGTATTCACCGTGTTGCCACGGGCCTGACGGGCATAACCATAAAACCTTAAAAAGCCTTCATGATGGCCAATACTGGAGAGTTTCATGTAAACCGGTAACGCATACACAGAACGAACTTCCGGCAAATTACGCAACTCCCAGATTAATCTGTCTACTGTATGCAGCACATCAAATTCGAGGCATCCATCACGACCTGATTTAGCCACCAGGGTGAGCTGATCAACCCCAAACAGGTAATCGTCAAGAATCGCATCGACGTCCCGGTTGTAGCGCGAGTCCACACTCAACTGGGTAGCGCCTGAGCCAGCATCATCACCAATGCGCACCTGAGTTCGGGCAAATAGGCCCACCGCGACCACCAGCACAACAATGACAATAGTAGAGAAAGCAGACCTGGAATTAGTTGAATCTGATGGTGAGGTTTCATCAAGCTGGGGCAGCGGCTCAACCCAGAAGCTCATTAGCGCCGGCAATATCACCAACAGAGCAACAGCCAGCGGAACGAGGCCCAATAAGGTGCTACTGACAAAATCAACAACTAACGGTAGATCACTATTCAAACTCAGGCTGAGCCCACCGCCGAGCATCAATAGCACAACCAGTGTTGGAGCCGCGCCCTTCAATAATAAGTTTGCACAACCATCGGCGGCGGTGCCGCTATCGGCCTGCCAATAACCATAGAGCTGCCAGGCAACCGCTACACCAAACAGATAAAGCAGAAACGGCGTTAACATCGACAGCGGGTCAACCGTGCCGCCGGTAACGGCGATCAAGCCGAGTTGCCCAACCACAGCAAACGCGGGTGATATCGCAATCGCTAGCGCGGCTCCAACACGACCGGTTTTTATGCCGATCACCAGCACCAGCACCAGTAGCGAAACCGCCATCAACAACAGCACCTGCTCTACCGCAGCAATCATTGCTAGCACAAAGGGCGCAAAACCAATGATCCGAACTTCGAGCCCCTGAGATTCAAAACTATCTCGAATGTTATCCAGCGCCACCCCGACCTGGCGGTAATCCAGTGCGCTACCGTCACGGTCAATCTCGGCCAGCTCAAACCGAATCAGCGCGCCATCCTGCTCTAGCGCCACCAGACGACCGATCTCCCGGGAACGATTGATGTTGTCGCGAATTTGTTCGATCTGCGCGGCGGAACCGTCATAGGCTTTAGGAATCACCCGAGCACCATCGTAACCATATTCGGTCACTTCTCGGTAGGTGACATTGCCAGTAAATAGCGAACTGACCGTAGAGGGGTCGACGCCATTTATTTGCAGTACCGCCTGGGTTAAATCACCCAATGCGGTCATGAATGTCGGGCTATAGATATTGCCGTTGAGTTCGGCAAGGGCAATCACCACCACATTGCCGCCGCCAAATTGCGGGTTATATTCGTGGTAAGTAGCGGCAAATGGGTGCTTGCTCGGTAGCTCGTTTAAAAAGCCGGGCTGCAGAGTCAGTTGCAGAGCATGGTTACCCAACCAGCCGGTAATCAGTACCAGTAAAACAAGTATCAGCAACGGCCGACGAGCCGGCAACGAAAATAACCGATTAACATTAAGATGGTTCATTGGGAAACCTGCGCTGATACCGCTTCAACTAACGCGGTCGAACCCTGATTGTTAACTGCGCTGCTGGTTGAAATAGCAGGGTCAAAATCAGATAACCAGGCCCCACCCTGACCCGCTAGTAACAACTGACCCGCACTCATCACTAACAGGTCAGCAATAGCACGCCGGTGTTGCTGCGGTTGTAGCGTAACGGCCAAAGTGGATACATCTAGCACCCCTACCGTACCGCGATAGCCCACCAGCACGGCGCTGCCATCACCCCGATCCCGGCCGTTCATCCACGCGTTACGGGTACCGGTTTCCAGTGGTTGCCAGCTATCGCCTCGATCTGGTGAATAAAACGCTTTGCCGAGCATGGCGTAAGCCAGTACACCATCAGTGCCTACCGGAATCGCTCCAAACAACGAACCTGCAAAGGGTACCGCCAACTCTTGCCAGCTATCGCCACCATCAACAGAACGCAGCAGCGTGCCCTCTTCCGCGGATATATAAAGTGGCTGATCACCACCGCCACTAATGTCAAACAGGTGCGGCTCATAACCTTCACTATGCATCAATGCGTCACGCTGCCAGTTAGCACCGCCATCGTCAGTACGCATCAACACACCGTTGGCACCGACCGCAAAGCCATCGGCGGCGTTAACAAACAGTACTTCCAGTAACGCGGCCTCAAGACCGCTGTCAGGATAGGGATTCCAGTGTTGTAACTGCCAGCTATCGCCACCATCGGCGCTGTATAAAACCGCTTCATCTCGGCCAACCGCCCAACCATGACTATCATCGATAAAAGTGACCGCAGAAAGCGTGGTATCTGGCACACCGGTTCGACTCTGACGCCAGCTTTGGCCCTGATCATCAGAAAGGGTGATGAGTCCGTGTTCACCGACCGCCACTAGTCGGTCGCCAGCCTGGGTTACCGATAACATCAGTGCATCGGCAAAATTACTGAATTCAGCCGCGGGAGCGGGTCGGGTAATTGCCGCACCATCTTCAGCAAATGTGGGCGCTAGCAATATCCAGAAGCACACAAAAACCGACGCCCAATGACGTAACCGGGCGACAAAAAAATCTATTAACACGGGGTAATCTCCTCCTCAGCAAAGATTCATTCCCGGCTCTATGGCCGGGTCTAAAAACAGGTCCACAGCTAGCATAAATGTTTAATTCTGCTACGTTTACCTGCCGGTCACTCTATCACTTTTCAGGCCATGCTCACGATCTCTAACCGACAGCAAAAACCGAATGTAATTAACCCCCTTCGCTGTTCAGTTTTAGTCTCCTGCTAGTCACTAAGCCGGTAAACTTATCCGGTTTTTGATACCACCAGTTTCATACTGCCGGGTTAACGTCTATCTGGCTGTTATCACTCAAGGAGAGCAATCATGGCGCTGGAATTTACTCGCAGCGAAACCAAAACCTGGGCACAGGAAACCCTGAAAGGGTTTTTCGAATGTCCGATTACACCCATAACCGATGATCTGGAACTCGACGAAGCCGGTATCCGCGAGAATATCGAAGCCTATGTGGAGATGGGCATACCGGGACTGGTGGTCGGCGGCAATGTAGCCGAAGGCTGGAATCTGAAACTCTCCGACTGGTTGCGCTATCACCAGATTATCGCCGACGCCACCGCCGGGCGTATGCGCCTCTGGACCATTATTCTTGATTTCAGCGTGCATCAGGCGCTGGAAAAACTGCACTTGCTAGAAGAGATGGGTTTTGAAGGTGCGGAGATCATGAACCCGCCGTTCCAACTTAAATCCGATGACGAAATCTATGCGTATTTCGAATACCTGACCGCCAATACCAACATGGCGGTGATGCTCTATCGCACCCCGGTGGCCGGCAAACTGATGGGCATCGACCTGCTAAAACGGCTCAGTGATTTCGATACCGTGGTTGGCATGAAACAGGGCTCTATCATTCAGGGCGATACGGCTCGAGTCCGCGCTGCGCTGCGCAAAGACCTGGTGATCTCAGAACCGATTGAATATTTCCTGCTTGATGATCTGCGTATCGGTGGTCAGGTGATGTGGGCAAACTTCTGCTATATCGCCTTCGGTAAACAGCGCGCCAACATGAAGGCCTATTACGACCTGGGTATGGCCGGTGACATGGAAGCGGCTCGGCAAAAATGGCTGGAAGTAAGGGCTGCCGGTGCATTGTTTGAGGAGATCATGGTGACCTGGATCATCAACACCGGCTCCTACGCCTCGGCTATTCCTTACATGAAAGCCTGGTTCGAAATGATTGGTCTTAAAGCTGGGGGTATTTTGCCACCGGTAAAACCAATCACTGGCGAAAACCGAGAATGGCTCAAGGACAAGCTACTCAACGCCGGCATTATTTAATAGTATCTGGACCGCACCCTGGCTAGGCACCGCCACCGGCGAGTGCCTGGCCAGGCTTTTAGTTCGCAGCCGCGTCCCGATTGATCGCTCCATCAAAAATAGCTTTGATACATAAAAACCGCCATGCCTTCCTCACAAGATCAAGCCAAAACCTCTCTGTTTGACCTTCTGGGTCAACGCTATCCCTATATTCTGCTACTGATTGCCAGCCTCTGTTTTTCGGTCAATATCGTCCTCGGCCGAGGGCTTCATGAACTGGTACCGCCATTTGCACTGACCTTCTGGCGCTGGCTGTTAGTCGCGCTGATATTGCTACCGTTTTGCGCCGGTAATCTCTGGCGAAAACGACAAATCATTATTCAACATCGCTGGTTGCTGCTGGGCCTCGGGGCCGGTAGCGTGACTTGCTACAACGGCCTGTTCTATGTCGGTCTACATCTATCCAGCGCGGTTAACGGCGCCCTGGTTGCCAGCACCATGCCATTGGTGATTGCCTTCCTGGCCTGGCTGGTTTATCGCCAGGTACCTGGCGTTGCTCAGCGCCGCGGCATCTGGTTATCGCTGATCGGCATCGTCATCATTTTTGCCAAGGGTGATCTAGCTCTGCTTACCCAGTTTCAGTTTAGCGGCGGTGATCTATGGATTCTGGCCGCTACCTTCTCCTGGTCTGCCTACTCGGTTGCGCTGCGCAAGGTGCCCGCCGAACTCGGTGGTCTCACCCTGGTCAACCTCACCGCCATTACCGGGGTCATCACCCTGCTGCCGCTGTTTATCTGGGAGCTGGGAACCGATGCCACCATAATCATCAATACTAGCAGTGTGAGTGGCATTGTTGTGTTAGCCCTGTTCCCTGGGATCCTTGCCTATTTAACCTATGCCAAAGCAGTGGCTACGGTAGGGCCGGTACATGCGGGTGTTTTTCTGAATACCTCCCCGCTGTTTGCCATCACCGCGGCTGTGCTGTTTTTGGGCGAACAGATTTACCAATACCACCTAGTCGGTGGCGCCGTGATTGCCCTCGGCCTGGTACTGGTTTCCAAACCAGCAGCTAGCACTCGCTAAATAGAGTCGCTGATGACCGATAGCCAATCCGATCTGGACTCGGATCAGCAAACAGGGCCATCAGCACCAGCATTTAACCAGGCCACCGGCAATTGGGTGCTGGCCACGGTAATCCTTGGTTCGGCAATGGCTTTTATCGACGGCAGTGGGGTTAACATCGCTATGCCGGTGATCCAACAACAATTCGCCGCCGATACCGCCGCCATGCAGTGGGTGGTTGAGTCCTATGTGGTGATCCTCGCCGCATTCACTCTGATCGGCGGTGCGCTTTGTGACCAATACGGCAGACGGCGCTGCTATGCCATCGGCATGGTGCTGTTTGCAGCTGCCTCCCTACTTTGCGCCTTCGCTGCTGATGTGCAGCAACTGATTATTGCTCGGGGATTACAGGGTATTGGCGGCGCTCTATTAATACCCGGCGGCCTCGCCCTGCTCGGTGGTTATTTCCCAGCCGTTGAACGCGGACGAGCGATTGGCACCTGGGCTGCTTTCGGAGCGATTACCGGTATGACCGCGCCGCTACTGGCTGGCTGGCTGGTCGAACAGTTCTCCTGGCGCTGGATTTTTCTGATCAACTTACCCCTGTCGATGATCGCCTTAACCATGCTTTATCGAAAGGTTCCAGAAAGCCGGGATGTTAGTCGAACCGGTCAACCCGACTGGATCGGCGGCGTCCTGGCCAGTGTCGGCCTAGCACTGCTGGTGTTTGCCATGGTCGAAGCACCCCGTATCGGTTTTGACCATCTCTGGGTAATCATTGGACTGATTGCAGGCGGCCTGCTGCTAGGTTTATTCATCGTGATCGAGCGCCGTCGAGAGGGCCGTGGCGCGACCACCATGCTACCCCTGAGCCTGTTTCAATCCCGGCTGTTCAGCGGTATTAACCTGGCCACATTGCTGCTCTACACCAGCCTCAACGGCATCATGTTTTTTCTACCTTTCTATCTGATCAACGTCGCCGACTTCACCCCGTTGCAGGCCGGCGCAAGTTTTCTGCCGATGAGCCTGGGTATTTTCCTGCTGTCGCGCTGGGCCGGTAATGCAGCCAGCCATAACCCGCGACCGGCACTGGTGATTGGCCCGCTGTTTGTGGCTGCTGCGTATCTA
>JAESTY010000256.1 GCA_016763355.1 Immundisolibacteraceae bacterium | reverse complement strand
TAGCAACATCTGCCGAGTAACTCTATAAGCTTTACCTATATCGCTTCCAAATACGCTGCTAGGCAGCTACTACAAGATAAATTCTGCCGTTCAACGCCGCCACGTAACCGCCAGACTTTGCCGTTATCTCCCGGTAAGCCGGTAATTGCCTGACCAACACTGGATATCTTTACCACTTCAGCCCTTTTCAGGGAGAATCCACCGTTAAAGCTCTCTAATTCAATTTCACCCATTGCCAACCCCGAATGAGCAACATGCGCTGGGCCGGCATCTAGCGCATCGTAATAAGCTGGGCGCAGTCTGATGCTTAACCCATCGCCCTTGCGCTGATGATAAATTGCACCGATTCGGAGCATGCTCGGTTTTCGGCCCTGATGCGGAAACGCTGATGGTGGTTGAGACTGCCATTCAGTCGTTGCTGGTAACGCAAAACGTTTGCTTAACAGCTGCTGATAATCACGAGAATCCGTTTCAGTTTGCTCTCTGGATGCCAGGCGAGTGAACTGACGGTAATCGAGCAGGGTTTCGACTACCCGTTGCTGATCACCTTCAGCAAGCTGTTTGAAATTGGCCGAATTTAACCGGTCAACATCTCGCGCTGTTTCTAGAAAGACTACTTTCTCGATTGCAGATAAATCGCCAAATTTGGAATATAGGCGCCGTTGGCGAGAAGGATGCAGCCCCAGTTTTTTTATCAACGAACCACCATTCGCAGTCATCTCGGCTAGTTGTAGAGTGATGGTTTGAGGAAAACTCAGCAGCGGCGTAGCTGATGTTAACCGGGTATCTGTTGCAATCTCGAGCAACTTGGACATGCGATAGGCGCAATTTCGATCAAAGAAAAAATACTGATACTTTTTACCCAACAATTCCCAGCTGTGGGCAACCACCAGGCTAGTTTGTTGACTCGTAAGATTAAGCTCATATTCCCAAAGATCACGAAGCTCGCTCTCGCCATAATTATGGTTATGGTAGTAGTAGCTGTTATCGGTGAACCCGCCGGAATAACCGCCGAAAATGCCTTTGGCAATATAGCTAACCATATTTTCGTTATCAGGAATGATCGCACCGTAATTCAAGGTCGAATCCAATAGCGGCCGGCGTTCAGCAGCTGGAGAATTCAGCTTTAAAAGCACATGCCCGTAATAAGATGCCGGATTACCCAAATAACCGGTTACATAGACCAGGCTAATTGACTCAATGGGCGCAGCGCCCGCCCAGGCCTGAAATTGCGAGCATTGCAGAGTGGGTATTGAGAGTTTGGCCAATGCGCCCTGCGAACGTAGCCATTGATAACGGGCCGGGAATTTACACAGCGCATGCTCATCCGGACTACCAGCTATCGGCGTAGCAAAAGATTTTAGGGTCGCGTGCAACTCAGCCAGCGGATCAATTTGCCCGTCAGCAGACACGAAAAATTCTGAGCTGATAATCGCACTACGATAACCGCCTATTTCCAATGGCAGATCGAAACGCCGCTCGTAATGTAGGAGCCGCAACCACTGGGGATGTTGCGCTAACGCACTAACAGAAATAGTCGATAAAGCTGTGCCGCTCGCGGCAGTAGCCAGCCATGGCGCCAAATAGCCGCCGACAACAAACAAACAATAGAAAATTAAGCGCAAGAGAGCGCGCCTCAAGAGGAGCTAAAAAAGAAAACTCCGGGTTACCTGAGGCGCAGAAAGCGCCGGTAACCCGGAGTAGAACTATCTACCTATGCAGCACAGAAAGTACTGGTTGCTCGGCTAACAACATCATAAAGGTCACTCGCTTTCTCAGCATTACTTGCAGAACTGTAACCCGCAGCACTGATGTGACGACCCGCTTCCTGTCGAATCATTGCCACTGTCTGGTCACGATTAGCACTACTACAACCGCGAAGCGTTAACACCGTCGCCAGATGCTCACCTTCACCCCTGGCGGTGTCTTCAATCAAGTTGTCGTAGGTATCTAAAATGAACTGAGCTGTTTCAATGTTTTTACCCGAGCAGGTTTCAGGGCTCGCCGTAGCAGAAGTTACTGCAGTGGTACCGATATCCCAGATAACATTTGAAATAGAGGCCCCAATATTACTATTAGGAAAAATAGCGGCACCAATACCACAGTCGCTGAAAGGATTAGGCCCGGAACCCGTTGAACCGGCTACTGCAGTACCCTGTAATCCAAAAATTAGTAGCGTGGTTGTCACAGCTGTAGCTAACCGTAATGAAATTTTCATGCTCACTCCCTAAGTGATTTATTGTTGGTTAATTGTTGCGTTGGAAAGAGTACTTTTTTCACCTAGAAATTGTCTATAGCAAAACGTTAATTTATCAATGCCTGTTTACTTAACTAAACAACAGTCACAGCCAATCTATAGCGCTTCCTATACCCATCGCGATTACCTTCAATCCCCCTCACCTGGACCACGCGCTGCTGTTAAAGTCGCGTTACGCCAAATATCCCGATAATCGTAATCCGTATCCAACGCCAGGTTGAGCCGGTTATAAGAGCCAAAATCACTCACCAGGTGAATCAGCTGCACCACGCCTTTATCGGTCAAGCCCAGGTCACGCAAACTTTTAATATCCTCATCAGTCACGGCTTTGGGGTCACTATTGGCTTTCAGCGCCACGCCAAGTATGGTCTGTAACCGCTGATCCTGCACTGCTTCGACACCCTGCTCGGCGAGCGCCTCGACATAAGCTTCTGGGGTATCCAGGCCGTAATTCAAAATGGTGCAGAAAGCCCCGGTGCAATAGGCGCAGCCATTGGCCCGAGAAACCAGAATACCGATATGCTGAATCTCCACCAGCGTCAGTTCACCCATCTGCCAGAGCACCTGGGTGGAGCCAAGCTTGGCCTTGAAATATTCCGGGAAATTTAGCTCAACAAAAAAATGGTTCGGCACCGCGCCTTCCATTTCGGTCACCCAGGCAAATATCTCTGCGATTACAGGATCGTTAATATCGGTTTGCTTGTGCAGCGCCACTCGTGCCATTGGTTATAACCTCATTAAATTTCCGCCAGTTGTGTAACTTCTATACTAAAAAAAATCACTTTGGTTAAGCTTGCATTCAAAATAATCAAAAATAAAACACAGCCAGGACGAATAATCGAGGGGGAAAAGATGGATTTTGATTTAAGCGAAGATCAACGGGCGTTACAGGATCTCTGTTACAAGCTCGGCGGCGATTTCGACGACGTCTACTGGAACAGCATCGATCAGGAGAAACGGCCGCCACTGGATTTCTGGCAGTTATTGGCCGATCAAGGACTGCTGGGGATGACTATCCCCGAAGAGTACGGCGGCAGCGGCCTGGGTCTGTTAGATCTGTGCATTGCCACCGAGGCACTTAGTGAAGTCGGTGCTGGCGATGGCACCAGTGCTTTTGTGGCAGGCCCGGTATTTGGCGGCTATCTGATTAGCCGGGGCGGCACGCCGGCTCAGAAAGATGAAATATTGCCCGCACTGGTTAACGGCGAGATGTGGGCCGGTGCCTTCACCGAGCCTGACTCCGGTTCCAACGTGACTAACATCAAAACCTTCGCCGAGCGCGATGGCGATGACTTTGTGGTGCGTGGTCAGAAGATGTTTATCTCCAACCTGAAGGTGGCTAGTCGCATTGCGGTGCTGTGCCGCACCGCCAAGCGGGATGAGAAAAACCGCATGGCTGGCATCACTCTGCTGCTGGGCAGGCTGCCGGATGACAATGTTGAATACCGGCCATTTAAGAAAATGGGCACCAATTACATGGACACCAACGCCCTGTTTTTCGATAACTACCGGATTCCGGCAGAAAACGTGGTCGGCGAAGAGGGCAATGCCTGGCGGTTACTTTATAAGGTACTCAACCCGGAACGACTGGTGATCTCGGCGATGGCGATTGGCATGGGCAACTATGCGATCCGCAAGGCAGTGGACTATGCCAAGGAGCGCTCGGTGTGGGGCAAACCGATTGCCAGCCATCAGGGGTTGCAGTTTCCGCTGGCCGAGGCGCGTATTCAGCTTGAATGCGCGCGGTTAAAAGTCTACGAAGCAGCCTGGTTGTTTGACCAGGGCAGAGACGCGGGTGTGGCAACGGTGATGGCCAAGCATGCAGCCTGCCATGCCGCGCTCTATGCGGCGGATCGGGCCATACAGACCCTGGGTGGGGCCGGCTATATAGCCGATTCTGGGGTTGAACGTATTTATCGTAATTTACGCGGCACCCGGATGGTGCCGATCAGCGATGAAATGGTGCTCAACACGGTTGCCCAACATGACCTGGGCATGCCACGTTCTTATTGAAGGTTCGGCTATCATTTACGCTCTACATCAGAGGATAAAAGCACGATGAGCGAACGACTTTTAAGCGGCACCCACTGGGGCACTTTTTACCCGGAAATTACCGACGGCCGCTTAACTGGTGTGACCCCATTCGAGCTCGATCCCGACCCTTCGCCGATTCTTAACTCGATCCCGGATATGGCTGACCATCCCTGCCGTATTCTGCGACCCGCGGTGCGGCAGGGGTATTTGCAGTCCGGTGGTCAGGAAACCAGTCGCCGCCGTGGCAGCGAGCCATTTGTTGAGGTCAGCTGGGACCAGGCGCTGGACCTTGTCACCAAAGCCATCAAACGGACCCGCTCTGAATCGGGTAATCAGGCCATTTATGCCGGTTCTTACGGTTGGGGCAGCGCCGGCAAACTCCATTCCGGCAGCAGCCTGCTGCAGCGTTTTTTAAGTGGGGTTGGTGGATTTACCGGCTCGATAGGCTCTTATAGCCTGGCCGCCGGTGAGGCGATTTTGCCCCACATAGTCGGCAGTGGTGGCGTCAATAGTGGCTGGGAGACCCTGGTCGGCACGACTGAAGTTCATCTCTCATTTGGTGGTGTGCCACTGAAGAATGCCCAGGTGACCCATGGCGGCATGAC
>JAESTY010000255.1 GCA_016763355.1 Immundisolibacteraceae bacterium | reverse complement strand
TCACCAACTCACCAATACCAGCACCGGCCAGGTACATGGCCACCGGGGTACCCAGGCCGCCCATTCCAATCACCAGAACCCGGGCGTTAATTAGTTTGTCCTGACCCTCGACATCGAGCTGGGGCAGCAGTATCTGCCGGCTATAGCGCATCAGCAGGTCGTTATCTTCGAGCCATTCCACCTGGTTAATTCCTTCGATTGTTGAACTAAAACACCTGATCAAAAGCGGCTTTCTGCCAGGTTTATTGGCCAGCTACCGCCAATACTGCCCGGTCAAGCCCGGCTAGATCCTGAAAACATTCTATCTGGTTCCAGCCCGCCGCCTCTAACAACTGCTGCAATCGAGGTTGCTGATCGTGGCCATGTTCGAGCAATAGCAGGCCACCAGGCTTTAAATAGTTTTGTGCTGCGCTAATCAACTGACGACAATCATCCAGGCCGTCACTACCGCCCGTTAAAGCACTGATTGGCTCCACTGGATGCGCATCCGCAGCTGGACCCAACAGAACCTCGAGACAGGGGTCGTCGTCGGCGATATAAGGCGGGTTGCTGATGATCAGATCAAACTGCCGACCCCCCAGGGGTTCAAACCAGCTGCCCTGTAGAAATTCGACATTGCTGACTTGTAATCGCTGACTGTTTTGTTGGGCCACCGCTAGCGCTGCAGTGCTCTGGTCGGTGGCTAGCAATTGCCAGCCGGGTCGCTCACTGGCTAGCGCAATTGCAATGGCACCACTGCCGGTGCCCAGGTCCGCTACCTGGGCATGTTCTGAACCGACACGCGCTAATGCAATCTCGACTAGCAGTTCGGTTTCAGGCCGGGGTATCAAGGTAGCTGGGGTTACCAACAAGTCCAACGACCAAAACTCACGATGACCCAAAATATAGGCCAGTGGCTCACCAGATTGACGGCGCTTGAGCAGGGTAGTTAATTGAGCGAATTGGGTAGCTTCGAGTTGATTTGCGCCGCGGGTAATCAACTGCACCCGACTGCGCTGCAGCACTTCTCTGAGCAATAAATCGGCTTCAAGCCCTGCAGCATCGCCAGCGACTGCTCGCAACGCCTGGCGTATTTGCTGACGAAACTGATCGACGGTTAGCGCACCTGAATCATGTTCGCCTGCAACCAACTTAATTACCTACTGTTCGAGAGCCAACATCAGGTCGGCTTCGTGCTCCTGCAGCAGGGGCTCTATGACCTGATCAAGGTCACCCTCGACAATTTCATCAAGCTTATAGAGGGTCAGGTTAATACGATGTTCGGTGAGCCGGCCCTGGGGGAAGTTATAGGTCCGAATCCGCTGCGACCGATCGCCGCTGCCGATCAGATTCCGACGGCTCTCCGCCTGCTCGTTGGCCTGTTTAGTCTGCTCCGCTTCCAGTAGGCGCGATTGCAACAGCGACATGGCACGGGCGCGGTTCTTATGTTGTGAACGTTCGTCCTGACACTCAACAACCACTCCAGTAGGCAAGTGGGTCAACCGAATCGCTGAATCGGTTTTATTTACGTGCTGACCACCGGCACCCGAAGCGCGAAAAGTATCGACCCGCAAATCGGCCGGAGAAATTTTGATCTCATCCACTGCATCAACTTCGGGCATGATGGCGACCGTACAGGCCGATGTATGCACCCGACCCTGGGACTCGGTCTCTGGCACCCGCTGCACCCGGTGACCACCCGATTCAAACTTAAGCTGGCCAAAAACGCTGTTACCAATTAGACGAATTACAACTTCTTTGTAACCGCCTTTTTCGCCCTGGTTCTCACTGATAATCTCGCTGGACCAGCGCTTTTTCTCGGCATATTTCAGGTACATACGCAGCAGGCTACCGGCGAACAGGGCGGCTTCATCGCCTCCGGTGCCCGCCCGAATTTCCACAAACACATTACGCTGGTCACGGTCATCTTTAGGCAGTAGCAGACGCTGCAGTTCTGTTTCCAGGTCTGAGATCTGGGCTTTAAGTAGTTGCTGTTCCTCCTGCACCATTTCGCGCATTTCAGGATCTTCTTCGGCCATTTCATTAGCCGCCTGCAGGTCTTTCTGGGCCTGAGAAAACTGCTCGAAACAACTCACCATCGGCCCCAGGTCGGAATGTTCCCGAGCCAGATCCCGAAACCGATTGTTATCGCTAATAATTTCCGGCTGACTGAGTAACGCGGTGATCTCCTGATGACGTTCTTGCAGGATCTCTAATTTGGCGAGCAGAGTCGCTTTCAAGCGATTACCCCTGAATAGTGATGAATGTAGGCATTAAAAAATAGCGGCTGAAGCCGGCAGACGCCGCAGCATGCTGGCCATTCTACTGTTATTTAGCTTTATTAAGGACTTAAGCAGACAGCGGATTTAGCAGCTCTAAAAAATTGCGATCAGCTTTCGTGATCCGAACGGTCATCGGGCGTTGTATCCGCCTGAAAATTGATTTTTGCGGTATCGGCTTCCAGGTTTAGCAGCTGACGCATTGCCGACAAGGCCTGTAGGTCGCCCTTGCGTCCGGCCTGGCGGATAGCGACCAGCGGGTCGTGGCTTAATTTATTGGTCAGCCCATGGGCAAATCGAGATAACACCCGCTCCGGGTCATCACCACGGGTAAGTTCCTTAATTGCTCGCTGAAGCTGCTCATCACGGGTTCTTTCGATCTGACCTCGATAGGCTTTCACCAACGGCACCGCTTGCTCGCCATTGAGCCATTCCTGAAAACCACGCACCCGCTCACCAACAATCAACTCGGCTTCATCGGCCGCAGCCTGACGCGATTTCATGTTCTCCTGCACCACCTGCTGCAAATCATCGATGGTATAGAGATAGACATCACCAAGCTGACTGACCTCTGGCTCAATATCCCTGGGCACGGCCAGGTCTGCCATAAAAATCGGTCGGTGGCGACGCTGTTTAAGCGCTCGTTCTACCGCACCTTTGCCAATTAACGGCAGATCAGCCGCAGTGGAGGTAATTAACACATCGGCCCGGTGCAAATAATCTGGCAGCATCGACAGGCTAATCGCCTCACCGGAATACTCATTGGCGAGCTGTTCGGCACGACTCACGGTGCGATTAGCGACAATGAATTTTTTTGCACCGGCCTTCTGTAAATGACGAGCGGTTAGTTCAATGGTCTCTCCGGCACCCACCAGCAACACGCAGGCATCATCAAGATCACCAAAAATCCGCCGCGACATAGTCGCAGCCGCAAACGCCACTGAAACCGGATTATTGCCAATAGCGGTATCGGTACGGACCTCTTTGGCCGCCGCAAAAGACTGCTGATATAACTGATTTAAACATTTGCCAACGGTGCCGGCCTGACGAGCCGTTTCGTAAGACTGTTTCACCTGGCCAAAAATTTGCGGCTCACCAAGAATCATTGAATCGAGCCCGGAAGCGACCCGAAACAGGTGCCTTGCCGCCTGGGTACCACGCAGCTGATGGACCAGCGGCGCCAGTAAATCACTGCCGGCATCGTTTAACTGCATAAACCAGTTGCGCGGCGCTGGATTATCAGGATCATCGACCACAATGAACATTTCGGTGCGATTACAGGTCGAAAGTAAGCTGGCTTCAGTTACCGGTGCCAGGTTTACCAGCTCATGCAGCGACGGCAGCAGCTGTTCGGGCGCAAGCGCAATGCGCTCACGAACCCCAATCGGGGCCGTGCGATGAGTCAGACCAATGGTAAGAAGATGCATGACAATATTTTGAAAACTAAAACCCTGTGGTTGATAGCCGCTAGCTATATTTCAACTATTAAAAGTAACACTATTATCCAAACATACTCGGTGAAGCGCTGGACCCAGCAAGCAACAAAGCAAGCCAGTTGAACATTGACGGACAAAGGTCAGCAAAACCATTATTCGCCATCACCGACCAAAGGACAGCCTAATACCATGAACAGATTCGTCACCAACCTGTTGCTTCTGTCCTTGCTCAGCGTCGCCGGTTGCGCCACTGATTCCATCGGCAACAATAGCAATAACCTGACCTCTAGTGTCAGTCAAGGCCCGGGGCAATCGGCTGAATCAAACAATCGCCAGCAGCCTACCGGCGTCGCTGCAGCCGACGCCAAACCGCTAACTGACGGTTCAACCGCTGCCCTGATGTACAACCTGATGGTGGCGGAAATTGCAGTTAAACGCGAACTACCAAAAGTTGCAGCGGCACATTATATCGTAGCTGTTGGCCAGTCTCACGATCCGCAGATTGCTCGCCGTGCAACCAAAATTGCCCTCTATTCACGAAATTATGAGCTTGCCGAACGTGCCGCCAGGCTCTGGACCGAACTTGAACCAGAACGGGTAGAGCCCCGTCAGGTACTGTCGGCGGTTTACATTCAAAACGGCAATCGGGCAGCAGCCCGGGAACACCTGATGGCCCTGTTAGAGCTTCGCAACCTGAACAGCAGTAAGCAGTATTTAACCCTGGCGCAGTTTTTTGCCAACAAATCCGACCAGGAAGCAGTACTGATAGTGCTCGAAGAGATTGCCGATGCGCGCCCCCAGGACAGGGAGGCCCAGTATGCCGCAGCGGCCATGTCAATCCGGTTTGCTAATTACCCGAAAGCGCTCCATTACGCCAAATTGACCCTCTCCCTCGACCCCGGATGGGCGCAGGGAGTATTGATGCATGCTCAAGCACTGGCACTCAATCAGCGTCCCGACGAAGGTGTGGAACTATTACGCACCTACACCCGGGCCCACCCAGATGAAAAGCAGATTCACCTTGCGTTAGCTCGGATGCTGCTCGACGCAAACCAACCCAAAGAGGCCCGTACTGAATTTGATCGTATCCGCCAGGTCGACCCGGATAATGGCGAGGTCCTGTTTGCACTTGGGTTATTAAACTTACAGCTCGGCGACCTGGCCAGCGCAGAAACCCATCTACTGGCTTTGGAAAAACAGAATTTTCAGGAAAACCGAGTGCATTTCTATCTCGGCAGGCTCGCTGAGAAACAAAACAAACCTGATCAGGCAATCAAGTGGTACAGCACGATTTCCGACAAAGATTACCGCGTTGACGCGACCACCCGCATAGCCTATCTACAGGCAGGTAAAGGCGATGTAGACGGCGCCCTGGCATTACTGACAGCAACCAATACCAGTCGCGAATCTCATAAAATTGAATTAGCAGTTGCTGCAACCGATATTCTGATTCAAGCCAAGCGCTTCGAGGAGGCAGTTAATACCGCCACCACCGCATTAGAAGACTTCCATGACGACATTGACCTGCTCTTCAGTCGCAGCAATGCCCATGAACAGGCAGGCAATTTCACGGCTATGGAAGCCGATGTTGAGGCTATTTTGAAAATTCACCCAGACAATGCGCTGGCTTTAAATGCGCTTGGCTATAGCCTGGCCGATCGTGGAGTTCGCCTCGACGAGGCCCACCGCCTGCTGACCAAGGCGCTGGCACTGGAACCTAAAAACCCTTTTATCCTCGACAGTATGGGCTGGGCTGAATACCGACTGGGTAATTTTGAAGCCGCGTTACCTCTGCTGCGTGCTGCACTGGAAATCATGCCCGACGGCGAAGTCTATGCCCATCTGGCTGAACTGCTGATTGCCACTGGCAATGCTCAACAGGCTAAAACGTTATTACAGAAAGGCCTGGCTGAGGCTCCGGACGACATCTACATCCTCAAGGTTCTGAACAGCCTGAACGCACTCACAGAATCCCGGTGACCAGGGCTGTTTTACGCTGGCCTGGCCTGTTACTGGCACTGTTTTTAGGCGCCTGTAGCGGACTTAATCAACCTATTCCCGGATCAGCTACTCAATCAACGAGTCAAGTTGAACACCCAGCTCCACCGGAGTTTTGGCAGATTCGCAGTCGTTTATCGGTTCGCCATGGCCAGCAAGCCTGGAGTGGAAGTCTGCGCTGGCATCACCTGGCTGGTGGCGATGAAATCACCATCCGCGACCCAATTGGCCGAACCCGGCTGCGGGCTTCTGATTTGCCAGATAAAGACAACCCTCAACTCAGAGCACCGGCAACCTTGCAACTTGCTGGGCAACCGGTTCGCCACGGAGAGAGCGTCGAGGACCTGCTGCGCTCTGTTGGCGAACTCGCTATCCCGTTCGAGCATTTTCCAGCCTGGCTGACCGCGACCCCCGGTAAAACAAGCGCAACCAGCACTGACCCGGATAGCGGATTGATCACACAGATCACTGATCATGGCTGGACCATTACCTATCAACAATACCGCTCCACCAACGGCGTTCAGCTACCCCGAAAACTACTCATCTCCGGCCATGACACTGAAATCCGCATGGTGATTTCCAAATGGCTACCTGCGGCCCGATAACAAGTCCAGGCCCCTCTAGCCTGTCTATACCAGTTAAAATTGCCCAATGAACTCTGCCAAAACCTGGCTCGCTCCAGCCAAGCTCAATCTATTCCTGCGCATCACCGGCCGTCGCACCGATGGCTATCATCTTTTGCAAACCCTGTTCCAGATTGTCGATCTTTATGATGAACTCAAGTTTCACCCCCGCGAAGACCAGCAAATCACTTTACGTAACCAACCTGCTGACTGGTCACAACAGCAGGATCTTTGTGTGCGTGCGGCCAAACTGCTGGCTCCGCTTTGCCCAAAACCGGTCGGCATAGACATAGAACTAACCAAAAAAATTCCAATCGGCGCAGGCCTTGGCGGCGGTAGTAGCGATGCAGCCACCACATTAATTGCCCTCAACCATTACTGGGGTCTAAATTTAAATAAGCAACAATTATGCGAAATTGGCCTGCAGCTAGGTGCGGATGTGCCGCTATTTATTTTTGGTCAGACCGCCTGGGCCGAGGGCATTGGGGAGGAATTATCTGCCGTGGATCTTCCCCACCACTGGTACCTGATTGTGACCCCGGATTGTCAGGTGCCAACAGCAACAATTTTCACGTCAGAACAATTGACACGAAACAGTCCGAGCATCACAATTCGCGCCTATCTTGATGGGCTCGACCAGAGCATTCATCCGCTCGAAAGCGTTAGCCAGTCTGAGCTGACGAAAAATGATTGCTTGCCTGTGGTCAGGTCTCTGTATCCAGCGGTCGATGCCGCATTCAACTGGCTACAGCAACATGGCATGGCGCAGCTGTCGGGTACTGGAGCTTCGTTGTTCTGTGAGTGTAAAACCCAGGCCGCTGCACAGCAGATACAGCAGCTTGTGCCAACAGGATGGCAAAGTTTTGTGGTGCAGTCAGTACTGCATCCAGAGATAGATGATTAAAAACGATTGGGGTGTCGCCAAGTGGTAAGGCCCGGGGTTTTGATCCCCGTATGCGCAGGTTCGAATCCTGCCACCCCAACCATTATTTTTTAGTTCGCTCCCATGCCATCAGCCAGGAACGCAAAGATGTCCGACAGTAACATGATGATCTTTGCAGGCAACGCCTGCCCTGAACTTGCCAAGTCAATTTGTGACTACCTCAACGTACCGCTGGGCAAGGCCCTGGTCGATCAGTTCAGCGATGGCGAAGTCCAGGTCGACATCATCGATAGCGTGCGCGGCAAGAACGTCTTCATTATTCAATCCACCTGCCAACCATCAAACGACAACCTGATGGAACTGTTGATTATGGTGGATGCGATGAAACGAGCATCCGCAAAACGGGTCACCACGGTGATACCCTATATGGGTTATTCCCGTCAGGATCGGCGAGTGCGCTCGGCCCGTGGCCCGATCTCTGCCAAGGTGGTGGCAAAAATGATTAGCGCTGCTGGCACTGACCATGCGCTCACCGTCGATTTACATGCCGACCAGATTCAGGGCTTTTACGATATCGTCATCGATAACGTCTACGCTTCTCCGGTTTTGCTGGGGGATGTCTGGCGTCAGGGGCGAGAAAACCCGGTGGTGGTTTCTCCGGATGTGGGCGGTGTAGTCCGCGCCAGAGCGTTGGCCAAACGGCTCGACGATGCAGATCTGGCGATTATCGACAAACGTCGACCCCAGGCAGGCCAGTCCGAAGTGATGAACATCATTGGTGAAGTAGCCGGTCGTCACTGCATCATGGTTGATGATCTAGTCGATACCGCCGGCACCCTTTGTAACGCTGCCCAAGCGTTGAAAGCCAACGGCGCCAAGTCCGTTTGTGCCTATATCACTCACGCGGTTTTATCGGGCAGCGCCCTGCAGAACATCAACAACTCAGTACTCGATGAGCTGGTGGTCACCGACACCATCCCCCTGTCCAGCGAAGCTCGTAAATGCAGCCGTATTCGCCAGCTCAGCATTGCTGAACTGCTCGCCGAAACGATTCACCGCATCAGCGGCGACCACTCGGTTAGTTCCCTCTACGTCGATTAACACTGGCTCATCAGCCTGGCTGATTTAGGCCTGTCGTAACGCCCGCCATTCCGATATAATCCCGCGCCTTTCGTCGCGCCTCAGATCACCCGCGTATCTGTCACTAGCTAAGCCACTGGCGAGGCTATTCACAGATACCAATAAAGTTGATTCGACGCGACATTCATCTCCTGCCAAACCGGGCACTGGTCGCGGTTCCCAAACTGGCAAAATTGGAGTTTTACCATGAGTGATAAATTTGGATTTGACGCGCAGTTGCGCGAAACACGCGGTCGGGGTGCGAGCCGCCAGATGCGTGAAGCCGGTAGATTTCCTGCCATCATCTACGGAGAGAGCAAGGAACCTGTCTCGATCTCTCTAGATCACAATGATGTCTGGACCAAGCTTAAAAAAGAAGCGTTCCACTCACACATATTGACGCTTACGGTCGGTAAAACTACCGACAACGTGATCATGCGTGATATCCAGTACCACCCCTTCAAGGCTCAGGTCATGCACATCGATTTCCTGCGCATTGCGATGGATCACGCCATGCACACCACCGTGCCGCTGCATTTCATCAACGAAGATACTTCCATTGGTGTTAAACAGCAGGGCGGCGCAGTTTCCCACCTGATAACCGAGCTCGATATCGAGTGTATGCCTGCTGACTTGCCTGAATATGTTGAGGTTGACCTGGCCGACCTGGAAATTGACCAAAGCATCCATCTGTCTGAAATTACTCTACCTAAGGGCGTCACTATTCGCCATTTGGATGATGCTCATGACCAGGCGATCGTCAACATTCATAAAATGCGCATTGCGGTTGAAGAAGACCTTGATGATGCACCTGCAGCCGAAAGTGACGGTGATGCCGAAGCTGAAGCTGAAGGCGACGACGAGTAACGCTAGCTCTAGCGCTAAACGATGATTCGTCTCATCGCAGGCCTGGGTAATCCAGGTAGCAAATACAAGGAAACCCGGCACAATGCCGGGTTTCTTTTTGCTGACTGCTTTGCCACTGCAATGCACGGCAGCTGGCAGGAAAAAAAATCGTTCAAAGCAGACATCGCTACCCTGCCAGGCGGTGATAGCGCTCTCTTAAAACCAGCTACTTTCATGAATCTTAGCGGTGATGCTGTCGGTGCCTACGCACGCTATTACAAAATCAGCCCCGATGAAATCCTGGTTGCTCACGATGAACTCGATCTGGATGCGGGCACCGTGCGACTCAAAACCGGTGGCGGCCATGGCGGCCACAATGGTTTGCGCGACATTATCAGCAAGCTCGGTAGCCGGGATTTTCACCGTCTGAGAATCGGCATCGGTCATCCTGGATCCAGCCATGAAGTGCTGAATTACGTATTAGGCAAACCCAGCCTGGACGACCGAATTTCAATTCTCAGCGCCGTTGAGCGCACAGTAGGCTATGCCACTGAGCTATTAAACGGCGACTTCCAACCAATCATGAACCAGTTACACAGCAGGGCTTAACGCAGCAAACCGCGTACCCCTACGGCTATCGAAAGAGGATTAAAACCATGGGTTTCAAATGTGGCATCGTCGGACTGCCCAACGTCGGCAAGTCCACCCTGTTTAACGCTCTTACCGAATCAGGCATTGAAGCAGCCAACTACCCGTTCTGCACCATCGAACCCAACGTCGGTATTGTCGAAGTGCCTGATGCTCGGCTTGATGCCATCACGGCAATCGCGGTACCCAAGAAAACCATTCCCGCAGTGATGGAATTTGTTGATATTGCGGGCCTGGTTGCTGGTGCCTCCAAAGGCGAAGGGCTCGGCAATCAATTCCTGGCCAACATCCGCGAAACCAATGCCATCGCCCACGTGGTGCGCTGTTTTGAAGATGACGATATCACCCACGTCGCCAACAAAATTGACCCGGTGGCCGATATAGAAGTCATCAACACCGAGTTAGCGCTGGCTGATATGGAAGCCGTCGAACGTAATTTGCATCAGGCCGCCAAGCTGGTTAGAACCGGTGACAAGCCTGCCATGGTGCGCGAAAAGCTCCTACAAAGGCTAAAAGATCACTTAGACCAGGCCCTGCCGGTACGCACGCTGAACCTGGATGAAGAAGAAGTTGAATCCCTCTACGAACTGCACCTGCTGACCATCAAACCGGTAATGTATATCGCCAACGTCGCCGAGGATGGATTTACCAACAATCCTTTCCTGGATAAAG
>JAESTY010000026.1 GCA_016763355.1 Immundisolibacteraceae bacterium | reverse complement strand
TAGGCGTACACAGGGGATTTGTAATGTGGAACTCATTTTTGTCATTCAAACGGCTGACACCGGCGTCAGCGTTGGTTGGGCTAGTGTTAATAGCCTGGGTGATCGCAGCAGCAGGGGCCCACGCCACTGACTTAAGTGCGGATCAAACGACGATTAGTCTGCGTAAAGCGGTGTTGAATACCATTGCAAGCAACCCCGACCTACGGGCTTTCGATTATCAGTTACAGGCCCAGCAGGGGCGCGTACAGCAGGCCGGGTTAGCACCCAGTCCTGAATTGAGTTTCGAGCTGGAAGATTTCCTCGGTTCTGGTGATAACAAGGGCATGGATAGCGCGCAGGCCACACTCAGTATTGGCTGGGTGCTGGAACGCGGAGTCCGCCAAAGATATGTCAATGCTGCTCGTGCCGGCGGTTCGCTGGTTGAGGTTGAGGCAGGGCTAAAGCGATTTAATGCAGCGGCTGAAACCGCCGGTTTTTATCTTCTGAGTCTGGCCTATCAGGCTCGCGAAGCCAGCGCAGATAAAACAGTTCAACTTGCGGAACAGACCATTAAAGCCGTTGGTAGACGGGTGGAAGCTGGTAAAACGCCCGCAGCTGAACTCTCCAGAGCAGAGGCAGAGCTGGCACTGAGAAAGCTCCAGCGCAAAGCGCTTGAGTACAAGCGGTTATCGGCCAATCGCCAACTGGCGGCGCAATGGGGAGCAACCCAACCAGGCTTTAACCGGGTGGAGGGTGACATCATGAAATTGCCTCGGCTGGCTTCTTTCAAAACTCTCAAAACTCGGCTGTCCCAAAACCCCGAGTTTGCCCGGCTTTTATCTGATCAATTATTAAAAAAGGCGGAACTAGATCTGGTACTGGCTCAAAGCAGACCGAGCTGGCGGATCAGCGCCGGAATTCGCCATGACAACAGTATTGATGATCAGGCATTCGTCACCGGTATTACCATTCCGTTTGGCAAACAGTCCCGTAATCCAGGCCGTATTACTGAAGCACGGGCAAATTTAGCCAGCACAGCCAGCCAGCAGCAGGCCACACGCATTCGCATCGAAACTGCACTTTTTGTAAGCCATGAAACCTTGTTACACGGTCTGCATGTCATTGCAGTTTTGCGTGAACAGGTAATACCCCCCCTTGAGCAGGCATTAACCGAGACTCGTCGCGCCTACGACCGGGGGCGCTACAGCTACCTGGAGTTGCGCAGTGTTGAGCTGGAGTTGCTGAAGGTGCAGCAGCAGTTAGTTGAAGCCAGCATCGATGTTCACCGCAACGTCATCGAGATTGAACGGCTGACCGGTGTGGGCATTGTCCAGCCACCGGCTGGCCCAGCGTCGCTAAACCAATGAGATTCCTAATGAAGCAAACCATCAATAGTTACCGACCTGGAAGTCGGTTAATACTGCTGTTATCCCTGTTTTTGATCGCCTGCAATAGTGAGCCTCCTGGTTCGGTAGCTGCTGGGGACCATGGTGAAACGGATGAGGCTGCACCCGCAAAAGGACCCCATAGAGGGCGACTGCTAGTTGATGATGATTTCACCCTTGAACTGGCAATTTTTGAGACCGGTGTGCCCCCGGAATTCCGTGCCTGGGCGACAACCAACGGCAAGGCACTTAATCCTGGTGATATCGATCTAAACATTAAGCTAACGCGCCTTGGCGGCAAAATTGATGATATTAATTTTGCCCCGCAGAGCGATGCATTGCGCGGCGACACGGTTATTTATGAGCCCCATTCGTTTGTGGTCAATATTAATGTTCGGCATAACGGCAATACCCACCATTGGCAATACGAAAATTTTGAGGGTCGCACCCGGATCGAACCTGCGGTTGCTCAGGCTCTGGAAATCGGCACCGCGCTTGCTGGTTCTGTGGTCATGCAGAAAACGGTCAGTGTCTATGGCCAGATTACGGCCAACAGTGAACTTGCTCACAGGGTCACGGCCCGTTTTGATGGTGAAATTAAATCGGTGGCTGTCTCGCAGGGTGAGCCAATTCGTAAAGGTCAGCCGCTGGCAACCGTGGAAAGTAATGAGAGTTTGCAGCTGTTTACTATCACCGCTCCCCTTACGGGCGTAATCACTCAACGTAATGCCAATGCCGGGGAGCAAACCAACCGTCGGCAGCTGTTTACCATCCTCGATACGAGTTCAGTCTGGGCAGAACTGTCGGTTTTTCCAGCTGATCTGCAGCAGGTCAAAGTTGGCGCAACCGTTGTGATCACCGACACCACTAGTGGTTATAGCGTCGATGGCAAAGTCTCCCGTATTAATCTGCTGGCGGAGCCGGATCAGTCGGTCACGGTTCGTGTGGTACTCGATAATCAGACCGGTGAGCTGCGTCCAGGTCGTCATATCAGCGCTCGCATCACCGTGGGGGAACAAACCGCGGCTCTGGCGGTAAAACGAACCGGATTGCAGGCGTTTCGAGACTTTACGGTGGTCTATGCAAAAGTTGGTGAACAGTACGAAGTGCGGATGCTAGAGCTAGGCTTACAGACCGGTGAATGGGCGGAGGTGCTCGGTGGTTTGGAGCCGGGTACTCGTTACGTGACTGAAAACAGTTACGTGATTAAAGCCGATATCGAAAAATCCGGTGCTTCCCATGATCACTAGCGCGATCAATCAAGGCGGGCCGTCATGTTAGAAGCAATTATTAAGTTTGCACTCGAACGTCGGGTGCTGGTGATGGCGTTGGTGTTGATGGTGATGGGGCTCGGTGGATGGCAGTTCACTCAGCTACCCATCGATGCGGTACCGGATATTACCAATGTGCAGGTGGTGATTAATACCGAGGCCGCTGGTTATACCCCGCTAGAGACCGAACAGCGGGTGAGTTTCCCCATCGAAACTGCAATGACCGGACTGCCGAAGCTCTCCTATACCCGCTCTCTGTCACGCTATGGTCTGTCGCAGGTGACGGTGGTGTTTGAAGAAGGCACCGACATCTATTTTGCCCGGCAATTGGTGAGCGAACGTTTAAGTACTGCCAAAGGCCAACTGCCTCCTGGGTTAGAGCCGACCCTGGGCCCGATAGCCACCGGACTTGGCGAGATTTTTATGTTTACTGTCGATGCTGAGCCGGGTGCTAAAAATAGTGATGGTAGCCTGATTACACCGATGGATCTGCGTTCGACCCATGACTGGATTATTCGACCGCAGTTGATGCGGGTTGCTGGCGTCGCAGAGGTCAATCCCATCGGGGGGTTTAAGAAGCAGATATTGGTGGCCCCAGCCCCGGCACGATTGCTGGCATATCGGGTGAGCTATAGGGAGCTGGTTGAGGCGATACAAAATAACAACAACAACCGGGGTGCGGGGTTTATCGAGCATAACGGTGAGCAGTGGT
>JAESTY010000254.1 GCA_016763355.1 Immundisolibacteraceae bacterium | reverse complement strand
CGCGCTGCAGTTCTTCAAAGAGACCATGAATTTTAAGGTCTCTGACGGCCTTAATGGCTTTATCGCCTTTATGCGCTGTTTTCCGAATCCCTTCCATCATACTTTCGGTTGCGGTAATGCACTGCCACGTGGCGGCAGTAATGGTCTTAATCATGTTAATTTCATGGTCACAGATATGGACGATATTGGCCGCGCGATCTATCGCATGGAACGGCTCGGTGTACCGGTGGTATTTGGCCCGGGTCGTCATCCACCTTCTGGCAGCATCTTTTTCTATTTTCTCGATCCAGACGGCATGACCCTCGAATATAGCTTTGGCATGGAAGAATTTCCTGAGCAGGGCGCGCGTAAACCTCGGGTACTTGAGGCCCGCCCCGACTCGCTAGATTTCTGGGGTGCTCAGCCTGCACCTGAGTTTTCATCGACAGGCGTGATTCTCGATGCAGCACCGCAGCTGGGCGGAACCGAACTGTGATCCGGCCACAGACCCTGGTTGATCGTAGCGCCATTGTTACCGGCGCGGCTCAGGGTATCGGCAAGGCGATTGCTAATGACCTGGTTCGTCATGGCGCCAATGTGTTGATTGCCGACATGGATGGCGACAAGGCCGCAGCAACCGCAGCCGCAATTGCAGAGCAATGGGGTGTAAAAACCGCAGTTAGTATTGGTGATCTTTGCACCGAAGATACCAATCAGGCGATGTTAGCGGTTGCGCTGAAAGAGTTTGGCCAGCTCGATATTCTGGTAAATAACGCCGGTGGTGGCGTGATTAAGGATTTTCTTGATCATACGCCCGAGACCCTTAAAACCACTATCGACCGCAACCTGTGGACAGTAATTTGGGGCTGTCGAACCGTGTTACCCACCATGATTAAGCAGGGTTACGGCCGTATTGTCAGTATTGGTGCCGATTCAGTGCGCAACGGACTCTGGCAGCACGCGGCTTATAACGCCGCCAAAGGCGGAGTGCATGGCATTACGACTGGTCTTGCCCGCGAATTTGCCCAGAGCGGTGTGACCTTTAATGCGGTCGCGCCCTGTGCGGTGCGCACTGAACAGGTCGATGAAATCATGAAAGCCTATCCAGAAGCTTTCGAGAAATTCATTAGCGTGATTCCGATGGCTCGGCCGGGCGAAATGGATGAAGTAGCCTCGATGGTGACTTATCTGTCTGGCGAAGAAGCTGCGTTTTTGACTGGTCAGACCATTAGTGTTAATGGCGGCAGTACCATGCTCTAAAGCCTGGTTAATTAATCCAGTGCAACTAAACCCAAAGTATTAAAACTAGCTCGTAACAACTAGAAAATAACCTCCACGGGAAGCTGCAATGATCATCGATGTCCATACCCATATTGTTCCTGAGCAGTTTCCCGATTATTTAGGCTCTAATAAAGAGCAGCGCTGGCCGTCGATGTGCGCCTGTGAAACCGCTGGTCACAAGGCGGTCACGATTGCCGGTAAGACTTTTCGGGAAGTCACCACCAGTTCCTGGGATGCGGCGCTGCGGCTAGCGGACATGGATAAGGAAGGGGTGCATAAACAGGCGCTCTCACCGATGCCGGAACTGCTCTCTTACTGGTTCAATGTCGAAGATGCCCTGACCATGTCGCGTTATACGAACGAGACCATCGCCGGTATGGTGGCGGTGGACCCGGATCGGTTTTATGGTCTGGGCATGGTGCCGTTGCAGGACCCTGAGATAGCCGCCAAAGAGATGGCCACCCTCAAAAAGGACTTTGGCCTGCAGGGCATCGAGGTCGGTAGCAACATTAATGGCACGCCGATCGGCGATCCCATGTTCGAGCCCATTTTTGCGGCTGCGGTTGAACATGACCTGGCGATCTTTGTGCATGCGCTGCATCCGGCGGGTATGGAGCGAGTGATTGGTCATCCGATGATGGCCGCGCTGGTGGCTTTCCCCAACGAAAATGCTTTTGCGGTGGCCTCAGTAATCAGTGGTGGATTACTGGATAAATACCCGGACGTGCGCATTGCCTTTAGTCATTGCGGTGGTAGTTTTGGCCTGGTGTTGCCGCGCATGATGCACGGCTGGCGCGGCCTGGGCGATAAACTGCTACCTAAATCACCGCTGGAATATGCCCGCACGCTCTACTACGACACTCTTGTTTATGACCTGCCAACCCTGAACCACCTGCGTGAACTGTTTGGCGATAGCCAGCTAATGGTTGGCTCTGACTATCCATTCATTATCCGAGAGCGTAGCCCAGGTAGCTGGTTGGGTGAACTAGGACTGGATGAGCAGCAGCATGCTCAACTTAGCCATGGTAATGCCGAGCGTTTTCTCGGCGTCAGCTAGCGACTTCTTTTAGCCAGGCCATTCAGGTGAAACTGCGGCTAGTCTTTTGTCTGGGCCTAATTGGCGCAGGTGTGCTCGGTTTCTGGTTTGCTCAAAATTACTTTTACCAGGCCGGCGAACTGCGGTTGATCCCGACACTGCGTCTGGCAGACGGTAGTGTTTACGCAGGCGCTATTGATGACAAAGGCATGCTCAGTGGCAATGGTCGGCTTGACTGGGAAAATGGCAGGTCTTACGTTGGCGATTTTAAACAGGGGCTATTTAACGGTCAGGGGATTTATGTTGGTGCGACCGGGCTAACAGTGGCCGGACAGTTTGAAGATGGGCTCTTGTCCGGGTTTGCTCGCATAGACCATCCCAATGGCACTTCTTATCAGGGCGAACTGCAGCGGGATTTAATGCATGGCCGCGGCAAACTCCAGCTAGCTAATGGCAATAGCTGGGAAGGCGATTTCAGTGAAGATCAGATCACCGGCAGTGGCACCTGGAGCCAGAAGGACGGCACTGTGTACATTGGTCAGATGCTGGCCGGTGAATTTCATGGCCGTGGTGAAATTACCGACCCGAATAACAATCGTTATGTAGGTCAGTTTCGTGATGGTAAACGCCATGGTCAGGGCATATTTAGTGCGGCTGATGGCACTCAATATAGTGGTGATTTTGTTGACAACGATTTTTTCGGCAGTGGCACCATCACTCGGCTGAAGCCTGCATCAGAGTACGTCGGGGCGGTAGCTAACTGGCAGCCCGAAGGTAAGGGTATTACCACCATTAAAGGCCGCCAGCTCAGCGGGGTTTTTAAAGATGGCAAACTTGATGGTCAAGGTGAGTACTTTGGTCTCGATGGTCAGCACTATCAGGGTGGGTTTAAGCAGGGCCAGTATTCGGGACAGGGAGTCTGGATTGATAAGGTTGGCAATCGCTACCAGGGCACCTTTGAATACAATGACTTCCATGGTGAGGGCCATTACACCTTTGCGGAACCCGTTGATGGCATAAGCAGTTATAGCGGGATCTGGGAGCGGGGTCGGCTGGTCAGCGGTGATGATCAACTGGTGATTCACACCCCGGAAAATATCAGCGAACATTTTCTATATCAGCAAACTGCCCAACTTGAGGTTGCTCTTGATCGGTTGGCCATTGGTGACCCTCAACAGATAGAGCTCTACACGCTGGCACTGGGTCCCTATGGTGATCAGGAAGTGTTTAGTCGAGAAATAAGGTATTTAGAAACAGCGGTTAAACAGCTTAATATCCATCAAAACCGTGGCCTGTTTTTAGCCAATAGTCGTCGTCATCTCGATCAGTACCCGTTGGCTACCGTGACCAGCCTGCGGCGTGGAATCGAGCAGATAGCCTCCAGAATGGACAGTGATCAGGACATTTTGTTTCTTTACCTGACTACTCACGGTTCACCGGAGCATGTGTTGTCGTTCGATCAGTCTGGTATGGATCTGCCGGATCTGAGTGTTGACCAGCTCGGCCAGATGCTTGATAGCAGCGGTATTAAATGGAAAGTAGTGGTGCTGTCTGCCTGCTATTCCGGCGGTTTTATCGACCGCCTCAAAAATGACCACACCCTGATTTTTACCGCTGCTGCTGCCGATAAAACCTCTTTTGGATGTGACGATAACAGTCGATTTACCTATTTTGGTGAGGCTTTTTTTCGTCACGGCCTGGCCAATAGCAGCTCCTTCAGTGAGGCCTTTGATCAGGCGGTAAAGTTAATCGCCGAGTGGGAGCAACAGCAGGAACTCGAACCCTCGAACCCGCAGAGCCATCAACCGCAGCCCATACTCGACCAACTTAACTTGTGGCGGGCCAGCAAAGCCGAGCTGGGCTCGACTAAAGTTATGGTTAACTAGCCAGATGGCTTAAGTTACTGACATTAAAATGACGACCAACTAACACAGCATAAAGGGGAAAAAGCCGCAGGGTTTAGATAAAGACCCGAATTGCGGATACCAGACCATGAGCGGCGAGGCTAATTTGATTCGAACTGATCGATTTGCTGAACCCGGCTGGCTATTGATGTTGTCGGCCCTTCTGTTAGTCCTTTTGATAGTCGGTTGTGACTCAGTCACTGAGGTTGAATTACCACCGCGTCCGGTACGGGCGGTTCAGGCCCAGTTAGTTGGTGATTTGAGTCGTCCCGGGTTTGACGCCAAAGTGGTCAGTGAGCGGGAAACACCATTGGCGTTTCAGGTTGGCGGCCGGTTATCTGATCGGCATATCAATAACGGCGACAAAGTAAAATCCGGTCAACGGTTATTGAGCCTCAACAGAGCTGACTTTGTATTGCAGGTAGAGCGCTTTAGAGCCGAGCTGAAAGTAGCTGAAGCTGAGCAGCGCGCAGCTAAAGCTGACCTTGATCGGGTTCAACAACTGCAGGGCCATCAATTTGTCAGTCCTACCGACATGGATCAGGCGGGTAATCGATACAGTGCAAGCGCCGGACGCTCAGAGGCGATGGCCGCGCAGTTGGCAACTGCAACCCGACAGTTAGGCTACACAAACCTGCCTGCCAGTTATGCAGGCTGGATTAGCGGATTGGCAGTGGAACAGGGGCAGGTCATTGCTGCCGCCGAATCACTGGGTAGTTTGCTGAGTGATCGATTAGAGGTTGAATTTGGGCTGCCGGAGCAATATATCGACCGATTGCAGCCCGGTGATCGGTTGGCAGTTCGTTTCTGGGGCTGTGATCACTGCTCCACGCTGGCTGGCGTGCGTGAGATTGACGCTGTTGCCAGTCAGGCAGCAGGCACCCTGGCAGTTCGGGCAACGCTGGCCGAACAGGATCTGCAACTGCGACCAGGGATGACCGCCTGGGTTGAGCTTAATGCTGGATTTCCGGCCGATGCAGTGGTTATGCCACAAATAGCAGTGGTCCAGAAATCTGGAAAGGCTGCAGTTTGGATCGTGGAAACCGACCCAAAAAATCAGCAGCAAGTTACCCAATTGCGGCAGGTTAGCCTCGGCGCAATGGTGGCAGACCAGGTATTGGTAACTAAGGGTCTGGTTGCCGGCGAATGGGTGGTAACAGCTGGCCAGCACCTGTTGGCGGATAACCACATTGTGCGCATTCTCGATTAGCTGCCGATCATCATGAGTCGCACTAACCTGTCGGGTCTAGCCATTCGAATGCCGGGATTAACCTGGTATCTGATCGTGATTTTATTGCTGTTGGGTTTTTTTGGTTTTAAGAGTCTCGGGCAAACCGACATGCCTACCTGGACACTGCGGATTATGGTGCTGCAGGTTCAGTGGCCAGGTGCCACCGCCATCGAAATAGAACAGCAGGTGGTTGATAAAATTGAGCGCAAGCTCCAGGAAACCCCCTGGCTGGATAATATCAGCAGTTTCTCCCGCCCTGGTGAGGGGTTTATCTTTTTTGCCCTGCGCATCGATACCCCTGACATATTCACCACCAGCAAAAAAATCTGGTATCAGGTGCGCAAGCGGGTCGGCGATATGCGCTTTCAACTTCCAGATGGAGTTATCGGGCCATTTTTTAATGATGAATTTGGCGATGTCTTCCCGCTGGTCTATACCCTGTCCGGCGAAGGTTTTAATAACGCTGAACTTAAGGATCAGGCTGACTTTCTGCGCCAGGAATTGCTGAGACTGCCTACTGTAGACAAGGTGACCTTGCTTGGGGTGCAGCCGGAGAAGGTCTATATAGAGTTCTCCCGAGACCGTTTGGCGAATCTAAATATTGATCCGTTAACCCTGGTCGAAACCATCCGCCAGCAAAATAGTATTGCCCCGGGCGGCGTGGTTCACAGTAGTCACCAGCGAGGCTGGTTGCGGATAGAAGGTGGCTACCGTAATACCGATCAAATCGCTGACACCCTAATTGCGGATGGCACTGGCACTCTGATTCGGCTCGGTGATATTGCCCAGGTGAATCGCGGTTTTCAGGACCCGCCGGTGTCATCGATGCGTTATATGGGCAAGCCCGTGGTTGGCCTGGCAGTGTCGATGGCATCCGGCTATAGCGTGCTTGATTTGGGTGCAGATGCTGCCGAACTGGTGGGTCGGTTAGAGAGTTCATTACCGCTCGGTATCGATCTCACCCTGGTGGCCAATCAGCCACAAATCGTTTCTCGAACCATGAATTTGTTTCTGCAGAAGCTGGCGATTGCGATTGCGATAGTTAGAGTTCAAGAGTCGTTAGGGTTGACGTAGTCTCGCATCCAGCAATGCATCGAATAGTCTTTT
>JAESTY010000253.1 GCA_016763355.1 Immundisolibacteraceae bacterium | reverse complement strand
TAATCGATGAAGAGGTTTCTTCGGTTTCGCGCTGCTGTTCAGTGGCACCCTGCTTGCTCTGCTCGGTGACTGAAGTCATCGCTCTAGAGGCGTGACCTAGCTCGGTGGTCGATTGCACTACGTCGCCGATTAAGGTGCGTAACATGGCCACAAACCGATTGAACCAGTCGACCATTTCACCCATTTCGTCGTCACCAGGACTGCTCATTGCCTGGGTTAAATCGCCATCACCATCGGCCATATTGCGCAGCGAGTCGGTGATTTTTTTCATATTGGCAACAATCATGCTGGAGACAACAAAGGCACTAAACAGCATGACCGCGGCAGTAATGCCGCTGATCACCAGGCTGACCAGAAGTCCTGTTTCTGACGAACTGTTAACCTGGTCTAATGAACTAATAAATGCGGTGTAACTTTGATCCCTGGTCCGCAATAAGCTTTGGGTGACTTTCTTTAACGATCCCTGCATCTGCTGGACCGCCGGTGCGATTGCGCCTGAAGGTAATGAATCGGTTAACAACCCACGGGAGAGCTTGTCACCAGCGATTACAAAATCATCAAATTCACTGCCAATACGGTTAAAGTCTGACGCCAACTCCGGACTCAACCTAACCACCTGGTTAATAGCCGCCGTAAATTCATCTGCAAGTACTGCGGCACTATCCAGCAGGTCAATTTCACCGGAGGCTACTGCCTGGTTAAAAAGCTCAGAAACCTTGTCCAAACGCACCTTGTTGGCATCTATCTGCTCCAACACCGGGAAGTGAACTTCCTTCGATGTGGTTAACAATTCGGCATTGCCAACACTGACCCAAAAGTTGTACGACATCACCATCAAAAACCCGGCAACGCCGATCACCCCAAGTCCCAAAATCTTGTTCCGAATTGACATTCCGCTAATCAAATTCATCGCCTATCTCTCATGCTAAAAAAATTATGTTTCAACCTCGACTAACTTTTTTAAAAGTTGTATTTTTATTAAAATTGCTGAGCCGAACTCGCCTGGAGAAACTATCGGGCTACGAATTACAAACATTAGAAAAATCTTCATTACTGCTGAGATGACAGGGTTGGCCAGGACGGCCCAGGCAAGTCGATCAAGGTAAGTATCGACAGGGTTTATTTGTTTTTAATTTAATAAAAACAATAGGTTATTAATAAATAAGAATGGAAACATGTACCAGCTATGGCGGGTTTTAACCGGTTACTGTCACGCGGGGTCTAATTCTCAAATTTTCAAATAAAAAATATTTATAGACGTTATATATGGGTCAAGAAAAACATACCTCCGCGCTAACTGAGGCGCATTGCGAAAAAACCATACATTAGACTTTACCGATGTTTGGACCGAAGCTTGAGCCAGGGGAGCCAACAGCGACCAGGCCAACGACCATCGCCGGACAAAACTCGGTAAAAATTGGACGCTATCTGGGGCAACCACGGCCAACCAGGGCCAACCAGGGCCAATCAGCCATCTGCCGATCGGCGAGCCCGCCCGGCGCTAGTTCAAGCCCAAGTTCAAGCTTCGGAGCAGATGTATTCAGAACGACGGCCCTGGAATAGGGCCGGCCAGCACTTAACTTAGCAGCGACCAGTTCACGCCAAATCGCTGTCAGGACGCCCTAACTGATAATTACGCCTATGTGGCAGAAGTAATTGTTCTAGAGCATTGAGTAAATCAGCAGCCCGATGAAGTTGGTCAAACTGTTCGACCCCGGCCAGTTCGCCGGTGAGTACACGATAATCCTGTAACAAACGAACAAGTTGAAATTGCTGACTCTTACTTAATCTAAAGCGCTGTAGGAATTGATCAACCTCTGTGGAACTAACCACTGAATCAGCAACTGAACTTAGTTGGTGTTGGAGCTTATCTATTAACCGGCCTATCGGGTCGAGGGCATTTTCTATCAACCCACTAATCGCTGGCCCGTTGAGTTGATCAATATTCGAGTCACGATTGTCGGAGACAACTTTAAGTACCTGGGCAGACTCCCCCACCGAAAAACGGCAGGCAGTGACAAAATAACCGCTGGCCTCCATGTCGATTAACTGGCTATCTGGATAATCCGTAACTGGTTTCGCAACGGTTAACAGGGGCAACACGGGCAGCTCGAGTGCCAGGATCTGGGGCGGGTACCAACATAGACCTGAACTTTGATCAGTAATTTTCCCAGCCACGACCACGCTGGCTAGTGGCATGCATTGATGGCCGGCAATGCCGATGTTTAGCCAACCTGTTTGACCAATACCGCTTTTAACTAAAGAGTCCCCAGCGAGTCCTAGCGCCATCACCCCGGCGGCCATCGCGACACTGCCAACTCCGG
The DNA here is from genome assembly GCA_016763355.1 of Immundisolibacteraceae bacterium. GTDB lineage: Bacteria > Pseudomonadota > Gammaproteobacteria > Immundisolibacterales > Immundisolibacteraceae > QNFC01. The sequence goes on along the minus strand of JAESTY010000253.1, from coordinate 9,292 downwards.
TGACTAACAGGGTGATCTGGTCATTGCCATAGCGACGAAACCCGGCCAACGGCGGCAAGCCCTTGAGCCGATATTGGTTCACCAGCGGTTTTGCTTCGGCCTGCAGAGCCACCATGATATGAATCATGCCAGTCCTACACCCGGCTCTCTGGCAACGAACTTAATCTACCAACTGGCTGGGTATCGGTGAGTCGCTGCAGGATACGGTTAAGCTTTTTCACTTCATCTAATCGACCACGTTTTTGAGCACCCGCGGCATAGACTTTTGTCTTACTGGCTAACATATCCAGCGCTGCTCGATATTGATCAGAACGTAAACCACCGGCGGTCAGAAGTCGTTGCAGGGCACGGATACGGAATCGATCCATGCCCCAGAAAGCACGTGACAGCTGATCCGCATGGCCTCCATATTTAAGGATTTGTGGCTCTGTTACCAGCGCCACCTCAAAGTGAGCGGTTATGCGTAACCAGAGATCATAATCTTCACAGGCGGGTAGTTGCTCATCAAACAGGCCAATCTGATCAAAAACAGTGCGATGAATCAATACCGACGAGGGCGACATGGCGCACAGCGGCAGGCATTCTAAAAACAGATCGCCCTCAGATTTGGCGTGGCGCTTGCCCTGATTAACTCGACGACCGTTGCGAATCCAGATCTCTTCACAGTGACAAACCTGCAGATGTGGATCCCGGTGAAGACGAGCAAACTGGGTCTCTAATTTATCCGGCAGCCACTCGTCGTCGTTATCCAGTAATGCGATCCACGGATGACGTGCGATGCCAATGCCACTATTACGCGCACTGCTGACGCCACGATTAGGCTGCCAGAGGTATTCAACCTGGGGATAGTGGTTTTTTACCGCCATGCCAGTGCCGTCGGTGGAGCCATCGTCAACCACAATCACCTGTGTGGGTTGCAGGCTCTGTTGATACACCGATGCCAGCGCTCTTAATAACAACTCGCGCCTGTTAAAGGTTGGGATCACCACGGTTACTGAATTTTGAGACTCTGCCGAGGTCACTTCCACTGCACCTCAAGCTGGTCATCAGGTTTAATAACCGCCGCAGTTGCCCCGTCTAGTAATTCAGGCACCAGGTTAATGCCAAAACAAATTTCACCCTGCGAATCGATACGAAATTCTCTTAAGGTGGATAACGGCTCTCGAGCAGCATCGCGGATACCACTGCGCTGGTCTGTTGTAATCACCATGCAGCGGCCGCAGGCTTTGGCGTTAACCAGGCGCAAATTACCCACCGTCAACGATGCCCAGTGATCTTCCGCAAAGGGTTCCAGGTCCTGGTCAGCACCAACAACCAGGTTCGGGCGAAACCGATTCATTGACACCGCAGAGACCCCTTTGCTGGCTAGCCGCAAATTCAGTTCCCGCAATGAGGCTTGAGAGGTTAATAACAAAGGGTAGCCGTCAGCAAAAGCCAGATGGTTGTTGTCGAACCCCCGCACTGCTCGGGGACTGGTCAATGGCAAATAGACCAACCGACAAGAATGTTCTAGCTCATGACTGAGCCACTGGTTAACAGATTGTTTTGCTAACAGCCCCTGGCATTTATCGGACCAGACAGTGACTTCAATCTTAACGTCTGAATCAGCAGGTTTTTCCACCATGCATACACGTTCAAAGCCCTCAGAACCACCTGACCCCAGCAGCAACCCTTCGGCCTCTTCGATCACCGAAAGAGTGGCCATTCTGGGCAGTTGTCGCTGGGTCAAAAAATGACCTTTGCCATCTACTACCATCCAACGCCGGTCTGCGGTGAGCCCAGCAGCAGAGATTTCCAAATCAGGTACCGCTAAGCCACGTAGAGACTTAACCGGGAAGCGCATCAGATCGCTACAAAAAACTTTCACAGTAAATATTTAGCCAGGGAATTAAAGCGCGCAGAATAATCAATCAGCCTGCCGTATTGTGACGGTTAAAGACCATTAAAAATAGCGCTTAGGCAGCACAGACTTAAGGTCTTTGCTCGTCAATAAGGACTTGCTAATACACTCCGAAAGGGCTTTAATCCTGTTAATTTAAAAAATAAAACTCGATAAAATACAACCACTTAAAACAATAAAGTCCATAAAGAACGGACAATTTAATGCCTAAAACCGGCACAGCCGCCAATCTGCGCCTTAAAAAAATTTATACCCTGCTGTTCACCCAATAAACATAAGGCTTCATCGTGGTTTCACGTACCGCCATATTCGGGTTTACCTACCAAAGCGCTTGAACCACCACACCTCGGCGGGCAAGATTGCGGATCACTGATCACACCATGGAGCGCCTATGAGTTTAAGCCTCACTGACACCATCCAGCTGCCCTGCGGCCAGGTAGTGCCAAACCGATTGATGAAATCGGCTATGACCGAGGGCCTCGCCGACCGCAGTGATCATGCGACCGAACGCCATCAGAATTTATATCGAAGATGGTCGCGGGGGGGTGCCGGTTTACTGATCACCGGTAACGTTATGATTGACCGACGCCACCTGGAAAAAGCGGGCAATGTGGTTGTCGAAGATAATTCCAGCCTGGAATCCTTAACTGCATGGGCTAAGGCCGGTCAGGAAAACGGCAATCAACTCTGGATGCAACTCAGTCATCCAGGTCGTCAGAGCGCCAAACTCAACAATAAAAACCCAGTTTCTGCCTCCGATGTCCAGCTCCACCTGGCTGGGGGGTTTGCAAAACCCCGCGCGCTCTCGGAAGTGGAAATAGAAGACGTTATCCAACGCTTCGCCACCAGCGCCGGCATTGCCCAACAAGCGGGCTTTAGTGGAGTTCAGATCCATGGTGCTCACGGCTATTTGATCAGCCAGTTCCTATCTCCGGTCACCAATCAACGCCATGATCAGTGGGGCGGCTCGCTAGAAAACCGAGCCAGGTTGCTACTTAACACTGTAGCTGCCACTCGCCAGGTTGTCGGCGCTGACTTTCCAATCAGCGTAAAACTTAATTCTGCTGATTTTCAGAAAGGTGGCTTTACGCTGGACGAATGCGTCACTGTCGTAGCCTGGCTCAATGACGCAGGAATAGACTTGCTCGAAATATCAGGTGGCAGCTACGAGGCACCCCAGTTAATGGGCTTTAGCGGCGATGCTGCAACCACAGAATTACCGCCCAGACAGAGTAGTGTGGACCGAGAAGCCTATTTCATCGGTTACACCAAAGCGATTAGGAAAATCGCAAAAATGCCGATAGCGGTAACAGGCGGTTTTCGTAGCCGAACCACCATGATCGAAGCATTGACACATAGGGAGCTAGACCTGATTGGTATGGCCCGGCCCTTCGCCGCCGACCCCGAAATTGCCCGGAAACTGTTAAATAATTCGGTACAGCAAACACCGATAGTCGAACAGCACAAACGCATAGGCCCAGGCATGCTCGGCCTCAACAGCCCAATAGGTATCGTTAAGATGATCACCATGCAGGGTCAGGTTGGCTGGTTTGCCGAACAGATTACTCGGGCTGCTGATCAGCAGCCACCGAATCCAGGTATCGGCGTTTTACCAGCAATGGTAAAAATGGTCCGGACCGAAATGAAAACCGCAAAAGCTCGGGAGTTTCAGCTATGAAATCTGCACAAGCTGACCAGCATCACGCAACCTTAGTGGAATGGGGACATGCACCAACCCGTTTTGGCGAAGCCTTCATTACCTGGGAGGGTAATAAAATAGCCACTCTCGGCTTTGGCAACCCTGACCAGCCAATGATCAAACCGACGTTAAAAAAAGCATCTGCTAACTGGCATCCTGTTGTTCTTGAGCAGAACAACCCTCGAGCGGTGAAACAGCTAAAAGCGATTATTGAGCAGCTAAAAGAACCCGCAATCGCACTACATGGTAGTCAATTTCAACAGGATGTTTGGGCTACCCTACGGCGGATACCCAGAGGAGAAACCCGCAGCTACGCGGATATAGCCAATGAGATTAACTGTGCAAGCCCTCGCGCGGTTGGTCAGGCGATCGGTGCTAACCCGATTGCCCTGATCGTTCCCTGCCATCGGGTGATTCGTAACAACGGTGGCCTCGGGGGCTATCACTGGGGACTCGAAATCAAGCAAAAAATACTCGATTGGGAATCTGCGCAAACCCGTATCAATCCCTAAATTCAACTAGCTTTATTTTTTTGCTTAACTACCAACAAAGTAGCTCACATCTACAGAAAAAACGGAGTTTTCATTGCCTAATCGACTCTCGAACAAAGTCGCCATCATCACCGGTGCAGCCAACGGCATCGGTCGGGCGGCCGCAGAACTGTTCGCTACAGAGGGCGCTAAAGTTGTACTCAGCGACATAGACAACCACGGCGCTGAGGTTGCCAAGCAGTTACAACAACAGGGACTCGATGTTCTTTGGCAGCCCTGCGATATCAGCAATGAAACCGAGATCATAGAACTTATTGAAACCACCCTGGGCCATTACGGCCAGTTAGATATCCTCTATAACAATGCAGGCAGTGAAGCCGGCGATGGCAACCTGGTTAATCTGACCACCGATGACTGGGAGCGGCTAACCAATAACAATGCCAAAGGCGTTTTTCTAATGTGCAAACACGCCGTACCTGCACTGCTGGCCAGTGGTGGTGGTGCTATTGTGAGTACCGCCTCTATCGCCGGCCTGATTGGCGGCCCGGTGTTGCATCTGTATAGCGCTAACAAGGCAGCCATCATTTCATTAACCCGTTCAGTAGCCGCTACCTACGGCCGCCAGGGTATTCGTGCCAATACTATCTGCCCTGGATTTGTACATACTGAGATGGTTGCCCGGCTCGGCGAAGGCGCTATTAAGGCTGGAGAAAAAATGTCACTGCTGGGGCGGGGCGCACAAGCCATTGAGATTGCTCAAACTGCGTTATTTCTGGCTAGCGATGAAGCCTCTTTTATTACCGGCGTCCACTTGCCGGTGGATGGCGGCGTCACCGCTATTTAACCTGTTCAGAATGTTTAAGGGCGCTTTCGTGGAATGCCGAAACCCTCCATAGCGGTTAACAACTGTTGATGGTCCCGGTAAACAATTCCATTCAGGCCACGACTTATGGCCCGCCCAACGTTATCTGGATTGTCATCAATGAAGAGCGTTTGTCCGGGTACTGCATCGACTAACTTAACGACCCGGTCGAATACCTCAGGATCACGCTTGCACTGGTGCAAGTGGTAGCTATTGAACAGATAGTCAAAATAATCATTTAGCTGATTGGCGGTGATGATCTGGTCGAGCCAATCGGTATGGTCACTCAGTAGCGCCACCGTGATTCCGGTTTGGCGTAATTTTTCTATTAACCTGAGCATTGGCTGGCGGATCTCAGATCGACTGATAATCGCCTCGCGCAACTGTGCAGCGTTGCCATCCATGTTGATCGACACGGTCAACATTTGCCAAAATTCTGCTTCGCTACCCAGGCCCGTTACGTAACCTGATTTGAGCAATGCTCGCATGCCTTGCCGGGCAATTTCTTCGATAGGCTGGTCCATAGGCCTGGACATCTGCGCCAAACCTAAACGGAAACCTGGCTCCGCAATCACACCATCGAAATCAAAAATAACTGTATCTATCGCCATGCAGGAAACACTATAGGGTTTAGAAAAACCCGGAATTATAAACTCAGCTTGTTGTCACTACCCATATTCGTTGAACGCAATGAGCTGTTTTGTAACAGCAATTATGCGACCGCGCGATTGACGGCCTGCACTAACTCAAAAGCATCAAACGGCTTACGTAGTACCACCAGATCACCGGAACGATCCGAATTAACACTTTCCTCATAACCACTGACCAGCTTGATGTTTTGCGTGGGACATTGCTCCGCAAGTATCTCCACTAGCCGGTAACCATCCATCACCGGCATGATCACATCACTCAATACCAAATCAAAATTCTGCTCATCAAGTAACGCCAGAGCCTGCTCACCATTTTCAGCAACTTCTACTGAATAACCGACTTCGGTTAGCACGGTTTGCTCCAGGTCACGCAATGCAGCTTCATCTTCAACGATGAGTACGCGACCGCCTGGATATTCTGCGGAACGCTGCTGGCCAGTCGCCAGGTCTGGCTGAGCTAGCGTATGCGCTCGATCTTTGCAGCGAGGAAAATATAGTTCTATCGAGGTTCCCTTCCCTGGCGAAGACTCAATCGCAATTCCACCTCCGGCCGACTTAATCATGCCGTAAACCTGGCTCATGCCAAGGCCACTACCAATTTCGGGTCTTGAAGTGAAAAACGGATCGAACACTCGACTCTGGGTGACCTCATCCATGCCAATACCATCGTCTATTACTGTGACGGTAACGTAATCACCAGGCACCAACTCCAGCTCCTGGGCGCGCGCTACACCGAGGCTGCAGTTACGGCTTTTAAGCACCAGGCTACCTTGCAGTTCAATCGCGTGCATGGTGTTAACGGCAAGATTCAAAATCGCATCTTCAAAATCACCTGGGTCGATGCTAACCGTCCATAGGTCACCGGCACAGTCGAGACTTAGCGCAATCCGTAAGGTTAATGTTTTGCTGAGCATTTCTTTGCTACTAATCAGCAAGTCATTCAGGTTTACCGTCTTCGGGTCGCCCGGGGAACGGCGCGAAAAAGTTAATAACCGCCGGGTCAACTCACTGCCGCGCTTACCGGCATGGATAATTCGTTCAATTTTTGAGGCCATTGCAGTATCGCCTGTCTGCTGGGCCTGCTCACCCAACAACTCTGCATAACCCAGTATGACCCCCAGCATATTATTAAAGTCATGTGCAATACCGCCGGTTAGCTGGCCCATAGAATCGAGTGCCTGACTGCGCCGAAGCCGTTTTTGCTGGGCTTTTTCTTCGGTGATATCCAGGAAAGAACAGACAAACCGAGGCAGGCCCTTTTCGTCGTTAGAGAGGCTTGCTACTGAGAGTCTTATCCAGATTTTTTCGCCATCGTTACGAAGAACTTCCTGTTCATGGGTCTGTCGACTGTGTAGCTGATAATCTTGATGAAGGCTCTCAACCAAATCCTGGCCACGTACCACCTGACCACCGGCGACCAACGTAGAAACATTAATCCCCTTTAGCTCACCGACGCCATAACCTAGAATTTCTTCTGCAGCACGATTATTGGCACTGATTCGGCCACCAGTTTCTATGGTCAAAATACCTTCGACCAGTCGATCAAGTAACTGTTTTAATTCGTGCTGATGCTCACTTAATCGTTTATCAGCGGCACGGCGTTCTACAGTTTCCATCGCCAGTGCTACTAGTGTAGATATGGAAACAGCAAACTCAATTTCATCTTCAAGCCACTCTCGCCGACTCAGGGAATCAACACATATGACACCGATTAGCCTACCGGAGACTTTGACCGGCACGTCCAGGATGGAAACAATCCTCTGAGGTCGATAATAGGGCTCAGCGAGCTGATGCAGTTCCTCAGCCTGATCTACATCACTAAAACTCAGTATGCGCTTGTTCCTTAACGCTTCGAAGTAATCTGGGAAGTCCGAGCAAACTAACTCCGCCAGGGGTTCATTGTCCGACTGATTGGCGACATTTCTACCTCGGCAAACTAACCGCCAGGGACCATCAAACAACCAGACACTAACCAGGTCGACCTGCAGAATATTTGCGGTCAACGAGGTGATTTCGGCTAGCGATTGAGTCAAATCACCATGTTCGCGGGCGACCCACTCTAGCAAAGCTGAAAGCTGGGATTGCAATCTTGTTACACGATCGAGTTGCATGACCCTTCTCCTGTCAAGTTATAGAACCTTCTCTCCATCCAGAAACTACAAATACATTTATTCGAACATCTGATTTCTATCTACAGTTGCTACCGTTACTTAGCATTTCCAACCCTAAAGCCAAATCGATCATGCCCACAAAACCAGGCCAAAACCAAAAGGCCCCTATCTCACAAAGTCAATATTTCTCTCCACATATTCACGCCGGCCGCCGAATGTTCAAACAAAACAGACCACCTAACGAATAAAAGCAGAGGCGCTATCCTAGAAGAGCATTCCGACGGCGTCCATCACAAATGTCAGATTATCTAAAAAAAGTTAGCGGTGTCGTTAATGACGACCACTCAACACTCGCATAAGCCACCGACAAACAACCAGAAAACTGGCGGCTTCACTGCCTAATCAACACCCACAACTAATCAAATCTGGCCACGAAAATCTATCAGGCAAATCTATATGGATGATTACGGGACTCTTCAGCATCTATCCGTATAATTCCTGCCTTGAAATTAGTAGCGCCTGGTTACGACTAGCTTGCTCCAATCCAAATTTTTTGAGACCTACGTTGAAATTTCACATCCGCACCCTCGGTTGCAAAATGAATCAACTCGACAGCGCCCGCCTCCAGGCTGCGTTGATGGCCGCTGGGCACGAGCAGGTTAATAACGAGGAAGAGGCCGAATACAGTTTCGTCAACAGTTGTACGGTAACCGCTCAGGCCGACCGGAAATCCCGCCAGTCAGCAAACGCCGCCAGCCGAACTGCCCAGCAGGTATCCGTGCTGGGCTGCAGTGTGCGTATCGACGCCGACAGGTGGCGCGAATCGTTACCGGATGCACTGATCTTCGATAGCGATGAGGCCCTACTTAAATACTTCGATGCAACCGACCACAGCCCTCTGCTGCCGGTCAGCTCACGGACACGACTTCAGGTCGCGATTCAGACAGGTTGCGATGACACCTGTAGTTTTTGCATCACTACGCTGGCTCGTGGAGACCACCGCTCTCTGCCCGCCGAGCAGATAATCGAACAAGTTCAGGAAGCCCAACGCCAGGGCATCAACGAGATCGTCCTTACCGGTATCAACCTCGCCGCCTGGGGTAGCCCCAACAGCAAATTCAAACCTCAACTGGCCCGGTTACACGAGCTTCTTGCATGCCTGCTCGCTAAAACCAGCATGGCCCGTATTCGCCTGTCTTCCATCGGTCCGCAATATTTACAGCCCGAATTTTGGGACGTTTACGCCGACCCAAGAATTTGCGACTACTTACATTTATCGATGCAAAGCGGCAGTGACCCGGTGTTATCTGCGATGGACAGAGGCCACGGTACTGCTGAATTGCTCAACATTGCAGAGCGGGCGAGGCAGGTAAGACCTAACACCGCACTTGCCGCCGACCTGATTGCAGGTTTCCCCGGCGAAACTGAAGACCACCATCAACAAACCGTCGGCCTGATTAAGGAATTAGGCTTAAGTAAGTTACACGTTTTCCCCTATTCATCCCGTGAAGGAACCCTGGCCGCAACCATCAAAGATCAGTTGCCAACCGCCGTTAAAAAAGGCCGAGCCCCGGAAATT
>JAESTY010000252.1 GCA_016763355.1 Immundisolibacteraceae bacterium | reverse complement strand
TTGATTACCAATATTGCGCTGCGGGTCAATGATGGCCCCGACCCTGATATCTTTGTCGTTTCTGGCCGTGGTGAACTCCATCTGTCTATTTTGATTGAGACCATGCGCCGCGAAGGCTACGAGCTGGCGGTATCTCGTCCCCAGGTTATCTATAAAGAAATTGATGGTAAAAAGAACGAGCCGTGGGAGCTGCTGACTATTGATGTGGACAACGATTATCAGGGCGCGGTGATGGAGCTGATGTCTGATCGTGGTGGAGAATTACAAGGTATGGAACCAGGCCAGGCTGGTCGGGTTCGATTGGAATACCGGGTGCCAACCCGCGGCTTGATTGGTTTGCGTACTATATTCATGACCACCACCTCTGGCACTGGATTAATGAACTCGGTGTTCGAGGGTTACGCACCGATGATCAAAAATGACCTTTCCGGTCGAAATAACGGCGTATTTATTTCTAATGCTAACGGTAAAGCAGTTGGGTTCGCGCTGTTTAACCTTCAAGAGCGTGGCAAGATGCTAGTGGTGCCAGGCGATGAAATATACGAAGGCATGGTGGTAGGTATTCATTCCAGGGATAACGACCTGGTAGTCAATCCGATGAAAACCAAACAGCTCACCAATGTTCGTGCTTCCGGCACCGATGAGGCGATAGCCTTGGTGCCGATCACCCAGCAAACACTGGAACAGGCGCTAGAATTTATTGCTGACGATGAGTTGGTTGAAGTGACCCCTAAAACTATTCGAGTGCGCAAGCGCTTCTTGTTAGAGTCTGATCGCAAGCGGGCATCACGAGGAAGAGACAGATGATTGCACTGATTCAGCGGGTTTCACACGGCGCTGTTTATGTCGATGGTGTTGCCGTCGGGCAGATTGGTCAGGGCGTGGTGCTGTTTCTGGGGGTGGAAAAGGGTGACGATACTGGTCAACCGGAGAAGCTTGCCGAGCGGGTCATCAACTATCGAATTTTTGCCGATGATGAAGGCAAAATGAACCAGTCGCTGGCCGATACCAGTGGCGGCCTACTGATTATTCCTCAGTTCACGCTGGCAGCAGATACCAGTCAGGGTCGCCGGCCTGGGTTTGAAAGCGCAGCGACTCCGGCTGATGCCGAGCCACTCTATGATCAGTTTGTCGAAGCTGCTCGAGAATTGCATGCCATGATTGCGGTCGGGCAGTTTGGGGCTGATATGCAGGTCAACCTGACCAATGATGGCCCGGTCACATTTCTATTAAACGGATAACCAGGTAAGGGTTGCGCCATGACTAGCGACACATTGAGCTAGCCATCATGGCAACCTGGGCGATCGGTGATATTCAGGGCTGTCTGGACGAGCTACTCGAACTGCTCGAGGCCATCAATTTCCGGCCTAAAGATGACCGCCTCTGGTTTGTCGGCGATCTGGTTAATCGTGGCCCTAAATCGTTAGAGACCCTGCGTTTTATCCGCGAACTGGGTGATGCGGCCACAGTGGTGCTCGGTAATCATGATTTTCATCTGCTTGCTGTTGCCGCTGGCGTTGGCAAACTACACCGAAAAGATACCCTGCAGCCGATACTCGATGCCCCCGATCGTGAGGAGCTACTCGACTGGTTGCGGTTTCGACCACTACTTCATCACGATCCTGCTCTCGGTTATCTAATGGTGCATGCTGGTGTGGCACCGAGTTGGGATTTAGCGGCCGCTCAGCGTTATGCCGCTGAAGTTGAAGCGGTGTTGCGAAGCGATGATGTCCAGAAATTTTATCAGTCGATGTATAGCGAGGCTGATGATTGCTGGGATGATCAGCTTACCGGCATGCGTCGACTCAGAGTGATCACTGATTATTTTGCTCGGTTACGGTTTTGTGATGCTGCTGGAGGCTATAGCGTGCAATATAAAGGCCCCCCCGGCAGTCAGCCCGAGCCCTATCGCCCCTGGTTTGATCTGCCAACCAGAGCTTTGGGAGATGTTGCCATTATATTTGGACACTGGTCGAGCCTGGGTGTGGTTGAAAATAACCATGTTTTTGCCCTGGATAAAGGCTGTCTCTGGGGTCGCCAGTTAGCTGCTTTTTGTCTGGATAAGCCCCGTTGGATCACCGTAGAATGTAGCCAATATGCTCAGTAAACGGGTAGGGGATAAATTTGAGGGCGCAGCGTAATAATAAAATTTGCGCGTCTGGTATTGAGGAGAGCTGGTTATGAATCGGATTGAGACGTTCGACCTTGGTGATTTTGAATGGCCAGGTGAGGGCGAAACTGTCACCGAAGTTCCGGGCCGAGTGTTTTATGATCCGGCCATCTATCAGCGCGAACAGGACAAGATTTTTCGTGGTGAAGTCTGGAATTTTGTTGGCCTGGAGGTCGAAATTCCCAACAAGGGCGATTACAAGACCGTGCATATTGCTGATACGCCGGTGGTATTGGTGCGCGGTGAGAACGACCAGATTCACTGCTGGGTGAATCGCTGCTCACATCGTAACGCCAATATCGTGTTGGACAACTACGGTAACAGTGACAGCTTTTATTGTGTCTATCACCAGTGGGGCTATGATCTGGATGGCACATTAAAAAGTGTCACTTTCAAACGGGGCCTGGGTGGCATCGGCGGTATGTCTGATTGTTTTGATCAAAGTAAGCTGCGTCCACGTGCGCTTCGTGTCGAGAGCTTTCACGGCGTGATCTTTGCCTCATTTAGCGAATCCGTGGAGACGCTTGAAGACTATCTAGGTCCAACAGTCGCCAAATTTATGAAGCGGATTTTTAATCGGCCGATTAAATTACTTGGCCGTCAGCGTCAATTTATGAAAGGCAACTGGAAGCTCTACGCGGAAAATCCGCGTGATGGTTACCACGCCAGCCTGCTACATGTTTTTTTCGCAACCTTTGGTCTATTTCGTGCCAGTCAGGAAGGTCGCATTCATGTTGAGAACGGTGGCAAGCAAACTTGCTTTTATACCTTTGCTGGTAAAGAGGATGAAAAGGCTAAGCAGCAGGGCATGAAAGAAGCCCCCCATACCTACCAGGAAGGTATCTATACCCTGGAAGACAACAGCCTGCTGGCGGGTAAAATGGAATGGGACGACGGCATTAATCTGGTAATCATCGATGTATTTCCAATCATGATGCTGCAGCAGATTGCCAATGTGCTCAATATTCGTCAGATACAGCCCCATGGTCCGGACGAGGTCACCGTGCATTACACCTTTTTTGGTTATGAGGATGACGACGAAGAGCTGGAGGCAATGAGACTCAAGCAAATTAATCTAATCGGTCCAGCGGGTCTGGTATCGATGGAAGACGGTATGGCCATAGAAATTGCTCAGAAAGGTATTGCTGAAGACAGCAGTGCCACTGCGGTTATTAAAATGGGCGGCACTGGCGTTGACGAGGAAAGTAATTTTCTTGGTGACGAGGGCCCAGTGCGGGGCTTCTGGAATGCGTACACAGAAATGATGGAATTACGCTAAACAATCGTTCAAATCGAGTAAAAAAACCACTGACATTAGCGGGTGCTTTTTTGTTAAGCTCTGCCAACTTTTCTTCAGGATGATCGCCAGCAACCATCAATGGTGATCAGATATATCCAATTTTCTAGATGGGAGGAGTGCGGCCATGCACAGTTTTGATTTCGCTACACCGGCATCGGTGAGTGATGCCGTCGCCATTTTGGCAAAAGAAGGTTCCAATGCGCGCCTTCTCGCCGGCGGCACAGATTTACTAATCGGCATGCGTGTCGGTCGGGCAACTCCCGGCCTGGTAGTCGACATCAAGCAGATCCCTGAGTTTCAACAGTACACGCTCGATGACAAAGGCCTACAGCTTGGCTCTGCTGTTACCTGTCGGACGCTGTATGAAGATGCTGGAGTGGTTGAAACCTATCCAGCATTGATTGAATCTGCGCGGATTATCGGCGGCATGCAGACCCAGGGTCGCGCATCCATCGGTGGCAATCTCTGTAACGCCGCCCCCAGTGGTGATTCGATTCCAACCCTGATCGTCCTCGGTGCTACAGCTAAGGTTATTGGTCCTGGCGGAGAACGTGATGTGCTAGTCGAAGATGTCTGTGTGGCACCAGGTAGAACCTCTCTTGCCGAGAACGAACTGGTGTTGTCGATTGATATTCCTGCGCCAGTAGCCAACAGTGGTGCCTGTTTTCAACGCTTTATTCCACGTAACGAAATGGATATCGCCGTTGCCAGCGTTGCCTCTTCGGTGGTGCTCAGCGCAGATGGCAGTACTTTTGAATCCGCCCGTATCTCACTCGGTGCGGTAGGCCCTACGCCAATATTCGCCGAAGAAGCTGGCAACTTGTTAGCGGGCAAGCCAGCCACCGAAGCGTCTATTCAGGAAGCCGCGGATGCTGCTGAGGCCGCCGCCACCCCTATCAACGATATGCGCGGAACGATTGAACAGCGTAATCATCTGATTAATGTATTGACCAAACGTACCCTGCGTGAAGCAGTGGCACGTGCCAAAGGTTAAGGGAGACTATTCAATATGAGCAAAATACATGTAACCACCACCATTAATGGTGATGAGATTGAATTTCTTGCCGAACCACGGCAGAGCCTGTTAGAAGTCCTTCGTGATGAAATCAAGCTGACCGGTACCAAAGAAGGCTGCAACGACGGTAACTGTGGCTCGTGCAGTGTGGTTTTTGATGGCATTTTGGTCGCTTCATGCTGTGTTTTAGGTGTCGAAGCCGAAGGCAAAACCGTAGAAACTATTGAAGGCATGGCCTCCCCAGAAGCACTGCATCCGTTGCAGACGGCGTTCCTGGAAGAGACTGGCATGCAG
>JAESTY010000251.1 GCA_016763355.1 Immundisolibacteraceae bacterium | reverse complement strand
TTACGGCCTTCGCTGCCAATCTCTGAACAGATCATCAGCTGGGCACCATCGGTTTCGGCAAACCAGGCCGCCGCTCGGTCGCGTTGCAACACGGTCATTTCGCCATGAAACAGGGCGCTACGCACCTGGGTCCGCAAACGTAAGTAGTCATGTAATTGCCGGGCGCTGGCATCTTCACTACAGATTAGAAGCACTTTGCCCTGATGATCGCCCTCAACAAAATCAATTAACCAGTCAACTCTGGGATCATTTCGCCACCATTCGGTGTCGCTCACCAGGCGTTCTGGAGATAACTCGCTGGCTGAATAATGATCTGGTAACGCCAGTTCAATTCGGTTAACTCGACGTTCAGGAAAGCCGCCGACCGCTGCCCGGGTATTGCGAAACAGCAACCGACCGGTGCCGTGGCGATCCAGCAACCGATTGCGGACAACTTCTCGAAACCGATCTGGCGCCTTTGGATTCTCAGCCAACGACTCAACTTCATCCTCATTAAGCAGATCAAACTGATGCAACTCGGAGGTCAGCGATTCAGACCAGCTTGGCTCACTCAGTCGATCAAACAGTTGAGCGATCTGCTGAAACGCTCTGGTCTCCTGCTGGAACAGTTGGTAATCGTGAAATCGATCCGGGTCGAGCAACCGCAGCCGGTCGAAATGAGCATGCTGACCCAGCTGTTCTGGGGTTGCTGTCAGCAACAACACCGCCGGAATCAGACCACTAAGAGCCGCCACCAGACTAAACGCCGGGCTAGGCTCTGGCTCCATTCCGCCGAGTCGATGGGCCTCATCAACTACCAACAGGTCCCATTCGCCATCGCAGGCGTGCAGGGCATATTCTGGTTCGTTCTGCAGGAGCTCCAAACTGGTAATCACTAACTGCTCACTGAGCATCGGATTGGGCCAGTCGCTATCTTCAAAACGGTCTTGATCAAACAGCGCAAAACGCAAATTAAAGCGCCGCAACATTTCCACCAGCCACTGATGCTGTAGATTCTCAGACAGTAAAATTAATACCCGCTTAACCCGGCCGGCTTGCAGCTGACGCTGCAGCACCATGCCCGCTTCGATGGTCTTACCCAGACCCACCTCATCGGCCAACAACACCCGCGGCGCATGACGGCTACCAACCTCATCCGCCAGATAAAGTTGATGCGGCAACAGGGCTGTGCGATTACACCCTAACCCCCGTAAAGGTGAGCTCAGCGCAACCTGGCGACGATGCAGGGTCTCTGCCCGTAATTGAAACCGACTAAGCCGATCGAAGTCACCGAACTTCAGTGCTTCTTCAACCGGATTACGCTCTGGCACGGTCTGCAGCTCTGTTTCCGGCAGGATAATTTCCTGACCACTGTCGCTATGACAGCTATAAAAAATAACGCCGTTACGTTCCTGTAACCGGGAGATCACCAAACCCAGACCATCTTTACTGACCACCGCCTCGCCGGGTTTACAGGTCACTCGGCGTAACGGTGCGCTATCCATCGCGTAAACCCGGGTAGCATCTGCGCTATGAAAATGGACGGTGATGCGCCGACCTTCAACCAACAGCAAATTACCAAGACCCAGTTCAGGCTCGGCTTCACTGGACCAACATTGACCTACAACAAAACTATTCAATCACGGTTTCCTGAAATTTTATAAGATGAGAAAGTCACCCCACCCGCAATGCGTAGACTGCCCTAGTGATCCGCTATTTCAGCGGCCACCGATGCCATCGCCTGAGTGAGCCGAGTCAGCTGATCGGCATTAATAATAAAAGGCGGCATTATATAGAGCAGCTTGCCAAATGGCCGAATCCAGACCCCTAATTCGACCAGCCGCGGCTGAATCCAGCTCATATCAACTGGTTCAATTAGTTCAACAACACCAACCGCGCCCTTAACTCGAACATCAGCCACTGCAGGTAGCTGTCGGCAGGTTTCCAACTCGGTTAAAAGCTGTTTTTCTATCGCCGCGACCCGCGCCTGCCAGGGAGATGACAGCAACAATTCAATACTGGCATTGGCGACTGCACAAGCCAGCGGGTTAGCCATGAAAGTGGGGCCGTGCATCAGGGTGCCGTCACCATCGCCGGCGATGCCATCGGCTACACGCTGGGAGGTCAAGGTAGCCGCCAACGTCATATAGCCGCCCGTCAACGCCTTACCCAGGCAGAGAATATCCGGCACTATGCCCGCCTGTTGATAGGCAAACAGGCTGCCAGTACGACCAAACCCGGTGGCTATTTCATCAAAAATCAACAGCAAGCCATATTGATCACACAAACTCCGCAGTGCGATCAGGTATTCCGGGTGATAAATCCGCATGCCGCCGGTAGCCTGCACCAGAGGTTCCAGAATGACACCGGCTAACCGCTGGTGATTTTCTGCCAACAACCTGGAGACCGGCTTCATTTGATCCTGGTTCCAGGCCTTGCTAACCAGCTCCGGCGCAGGTGCAAACAGGTGCTCAGCGAACAGTCCACCAAAACGACCATGCATACCAGTTTGCGGATCTGCAAATGCCATGGTGGCAAAGGTATCGCCGTGATAGCCCGATTTGACGGTCAGAAATTTATCTCGCCTCGAACCACGCCCTTCCATACCTTGCCAGTACTGCAGCGCCATTTTCAACGCGACTTCTACCGCAACCGAACCTGAATCGGAGAAAAACACTTTCTGCAACGACTCATCGGTTAAACCAATCAGCTTTTTTGCCAGTGCCACAGCCGGTTGGTGGGTAAGACCGCCGAACATCGCGTGGGCCATCTGCGGCAGCTGCTTTGCTATCGCCTGATTTAATTCGGCAACGTTATAGCCGTGAATCGCAGACCACCAGGATGCGGTGCCGTCGATCAGCTGCTGACCGTTATCCAGGGTTAAAACCACTCCGGCGGCTGATGCCACTGGAAACATCGGTCCGGGGCTGCCCATCCTGCTATAGGGATGCCAAATATGGTCATGATCGAAAGCAATATCGATAGAAACCACTGCATCTGATGAAGATTCAGATTCACTAAAAACGGTCATTGAAGCACCCGGGAGGAGAGGCCAGTTTGACCAGCCGCCAAACGACACATTTTAGATGTAATTACAGACATGGTTCCAAATTACGATCGGTTACGGTTAATTTCTGTAGAAAAATAGCCTTCCCACAGGATAATAAATTGTTGGCAACACCAACCGATCACAGCAGCTTTGCCGGTCAACCAGCTTGCAATTCTGTTACAAATAGACGCTGAAGATAGGTAATAAGCACTTACCATTTATGTAACAGGAGAAGGCTCGGTGACCACAGATGCGAACCCAAATAATAGCGATCAATGGGTCGAGTTTTCTACCCAGGATGGCATTGCAACAGTACGCCTAAATCGACCCAAACAGCGCAACGCACTGGCGATCAGCATGGTCAACCGGCTCCACGAGATATGGACCCAGGTAGATGCAGATGACACTATTCGAGTGGTTATTTTTTGCGCCGCACCCTGCCCAACTTTTTGCGCTGGCATGGACCTCAAAGAGGCCAGCCGGATCAAGCAGGAAACCGGCAAAGATGTGCTCGGGTTCCTAAAAGACCCCTTTCATGAGCGCATGCGAGAAGTCAAAAAACCGATTATCGGCGCACTCACCGGCGATCTAATGGCCGGCGGCATGCTGATCAGTTTGAACTGTGATCTTCGGGTTGGAATGCGCGGTACCCGGGTTGGCATCACTGAAGCCAAGGTGGGCCGCGGTTCGCCCTGGGGCGTACCCTTACTGTGGATGGTCCCGCAGGCTATATTGATGGAACTTACCCTGACCGCTGGCCTACTACCGATCGAGCAGCTGCATGGTTACGGGTTTACAAACTATCTCGAGGATGACTATGAAGCCGTGCTTAACCGCGCTCAGCAACTGGCGGTGACCATTCGTGATAATGCGCCGCTATCGGTTGCCGCCGGTAAGAAAAGCATATTGACCGCTGCCAACATTGGCGCAGATGCGGGACTCGCCGAAGCTAAAAAAATCTATCAGACGGTTTATAGTAGCGAAGATGGTATCGAGGGACCTCGAGCCTTTGCTGAAAAACGCAAGCCAGTGTGGCAGGGAAAATAACCTTGGGGGGGTCTTGCTAATCCCAGCCAGCTAACGGCTTGTTTAAACTAATTACCAGGCCCAGCGCTCCACCATCAACCGCAATTGATCATAGCTATAGGGCTTGCTGAGATAATCATCCATGCCGGCGGCCAGGCATTGGTCACGAGCGCCGCTCAAAGCGTTTGCCGTCAGTGCGACGACTGGCTGGCGACGCTTGCTTTTTAATTCCTCAATCTGGCGCAATTGGCGAGTCACTTCATAGCCATCAATACCCGGCATTTCGCCATCCATTAAAACCAGATCAAACTGCTGATCCTGTAAACATTCAAGCGCCTGTTCACCATCATCGACAGCAGTCACCTCGTGACCCATCTCTTCAAGCATCGCCCGTGCCAGCGCCTGATTGATTTTATTATCCTCGGCCAACAGCACAGATTTTACGATCTGGTCTTTGGTGTCAATTTCTACGATTTGGTCGTCAGACTCTCGTTGCAAACTCCTCTCTGGCTCAAGGGGTAAACGCAAAAACAGCGTAAACACTGTCCCGGAACCGAGCTCACTCTTAACCTGAATTTCACCGCTCATCAACAGTGACAACTGGGAAGCAATAGCCAGCCCCAGCCCAGTACCACCATATCGCCGAGTAGTTGAGCTATCAGCCTGTGAAAAAGCACCAAAAAGCGACGGTATAACAGACGCTTCAATACCGATACCGGTGTCAGTTACCCGTATCTCGAGATCACCAAAGCCACCGTCAACTCTGCCCAGAACCTCAACCTTAATACCGCCCTGGTGGGTGAACTTGACCGCATTTGAAATCAGGTTGATCAAAATTTGACGAATCCGAACTGGATCCCCGATTAACCATCGAGGTAGCTGCGGATCAAACTCGAGTGATAAGGATATTTTTTTGCTGTCCGCCTGCTGCTGAAACAGCCCAACCACCATTTCCAAGGTTTCATTAAAATCAAAGCAGATCGACTCTAACTCAACCTTCTGTGCCTCAATTTTC
The DNA here is from genome assembly GCA_016763355.1 of Immundisolibacteraceae bacterium. GTDB lineage: Bacteria > Pseudomonadota > Gammaproteobacteria > Immundisolibacterales > Immundisolibacteraceae > QNFC01. The sequence continues at coordinate 1,048 of JAESTY010000251.1, read as the reverse complement.
GAAAAATCAAGAATATCATTAAGGATCGCCAGCAGGTCTTTACCCGAGTTTCGGGTCTGTTCAACATATCGATTTTGCGCTGAGGTCAGACTGGTTCGCTGTAACAACTCAGCCATACCCAAAACCCCATTTAATGGAGTTCTCAATTCATGGCTCATATTGGCTAGAAAAATAGACTTAGCCTGGCCTGCCCGTTCCGCATTACCAACGGCTTTTTGCAAATCAGCCTCATGCTCCTCGACCGTAGCAACCATCTTGTTAAAGCCTTGAATAACTGACCCCAATTCATCAGTACGAGTCTCGATCAGACGAACCGAATAATCACGATTATCAGCAATTTCTGCCATCGCATTCAGCACTTTCTCCAAGGGATGAATGATCAGCGACCGCATAATCAGGTAGGTCAGGCAGAGAGCCAGAATTACCGCTGCCAGCACCACCAAAAAAAACCATCTGGAGGTTTCTGCAATCCAACGCCGCAAATGGCCCATGTCCGCCCTGACCATGAGGGTGCCAATCAGGTCACGATCAAGAGTAATCGGTTGATAAAAAGTCAGGTCTTTTCCGCTGGGATAAAAACCAGATAACTTCATTGGCTCCACAGACAGATCCGTTTTAATGTCGGCTCGTCGATAAGCGGCAAAAAACTGCTGGTCGCTGTCATACAACACAGCCTGCTTGATAGCCCCATAGTTGGCCAGGCTGCGCAAGGTTTCAGAGGCCGCTCGGGTATCCTTAAAAACCAGCGCAGCACTGCTATTAGCACCAACAACCCCAGCAACAATCTCCAGAAGCTGCCGAGTACCGGCCTCTTTATCCTTTACCCAGCGGTCTCCGAGATAGAGACTACTAATAGTTGCGGTCACCGCCAGCACAAAAACCCCAACAAAACTGACCTTAGAGACCAACGAGCGATTCTGCCAGAGGCGTAACAGAAGGTTACTGCTCCTATTCATCGTCCACCTCAGTGCCGGACACCAGGACCAAACTCAACAGGTGTGAACTAATCGTCAACTTTGCGGCAACCGCAGCCCCACGATTAACCTTA
>JAESTY010000250.1 GCA_016763355.1 Immundisolibacteraceae bacterium | reverse complement strand
TATCTGTTGGGTGTCGATGGTGGCAGACATCACCAGCAGCTTTAGGTCTTCACGAAGGGTTTGCTGAATATCCAGGCACAACATCAGGGCCAGGTCACTGTGCAGGGAACGTTCGTGAAATTCATCGAAAATGATCAAACCCACATCAGCCAGTTCTGAATCGCTCTGAATTCGTCGAGTCAGGATGCCTTCGGTGACGATCTCAAGCTGGGTTGTGGGGGTGATTTTGCGGTCGTTTTTAACCTGATAGCCGATGCGTTTACCGACCGGTTCGCCAAGTTGCTTCGCCAGATAATGGGCGATGCTTTTAGTGGCTACTCGGCGCGGCTCCAACATGACAATTTTTTTGCCACCCAGCCAATCCGCATCAAGCAGACTTAACGGCAGGGCGGTGGATTTTCCAGCGCCGGGCTCAGCTTGTAAAACCAGGTTATTACCGGTGCTAAGGGACTGGTTTATCTGCGGTAAAAATTCAGCGATAGGTAACAATTGGTTGGTTCCGGAAAAGCAGGTGGTTGAGATTAAGAAGATGGATAGCGGTTTTTGGGATGGGATGCAGGACCAGTAGTCATTAGGGAATTATGATAGTTCTTAGTCGCGCTTGTACCGTTCGCTAGTAGAAGTCCTTATAGATGCAGAGTTGGATCTATCGATCCCTGGCTCGTTGGTAACTTCGTCGTAGATCGCGTGGGACCTTTTAATGTAGCTGTAACAGCTAACAGTTCTAATGAATATTTATGTACACCCTCTCTGGGTCGATTCTCAATCAGGCTTTGTTGGGTTCCTGGATAAAAAATGATCGATGTTGATCGCGGTGGAAGGGAATTCTCTGAGGATTTTTTTATCTTCTGTGACCAGCGGAATGTTGAGGTGCTGGGCCAGGGCGACGAATTCACAGTCGTAGGCTGAGCAGCTGCTTTGGTTGATAAGTGCAAGTACTTGTGGCGAAGGTAACTCGAACTCGCTGTCTGCCATCATCGATTCAGCGCTTTCCTGCAGTAGAAGTGCTTTGTCCAGGGTGATGATCTGTTTTCTGAGATAGAGCGCCAGGACACTGCGGAATTCGCTTTTCCAGAGCAGTGGGGCGACCCAGTCCGGGTCGGCCTGGTAGATGGCATCGGCCGAGTCTGAGCGTTCTGTGGGCAGTAGCAGGTATGAAATGATGTTGGTATCGGCAACGATCATGTTCTGCCGTCATTGATTGCCGTGGCAATGTCTGCTGCGGTAACCCTGTTAGCAGTGATTTGACTGCGCAATGCGCGAATATCGTTTAACCGTTCTGCTGGGGGTGTCTGGCTCGGTAGCAGGGCGCGTTTAAGGCAGACAATTACTTCACTATTAATACTTCTATGGTGCTGTTTCGCGACCTGCTTTAGTTGATGGTAGAGCTCGTCGGGGATGTTTTTTATAGTGATTGCGGGCATGAGGAATACCTTAAAGAACAGACAGCTGTTCCATTTTGGTTCCATTTTGGTTGCGGGTCAAGGCGGCGTTGATAGGGCCAGGCGCAGAATGATGTCTTTCTGCCGACGGGCTTTTATTTAAGTCCCTTCACTATCCGCCCAGGTCGGCATCAACGTATTCGAGGGTAGTTCTTCATCTAATACTTTTTCGGCAGTAATTTTTCCGGCAACCGGTAATCCTTCAGGATCGAGCTTGCCGACCTGGACCAGGGCTGTGGCCTGATCCCAGTAGATATGTTCGTGACAGATTTTGTCGCCACGGAAGTTGACGATAGCGATCATCGGGATCTCTACCTTGTTACCGCTAGGTGCGATGCCGGGTAGTAGCCAGTCGATTTCCTGGCTGTGGGTGAAACAGAACAGGAATTCGTCGACGATCTTGTCGACCCCGACGGTGCGGGAGATGGGCACCATGTGGGTATCGGGCGCGTTGCGGGGGATGAAGTGGTTTTTGTAAAAGCGGGATAGCTGTTTACGGCCGGTGCCGCCGGTCATGGTGGGTATGTGATTAACGTAAGGCCGTTCGACCATGGTTGCCAGAGCGGCATCGGCTTGTTTGGTTTCAAACTCTCGACTGAGGTGATCGTCCCAGATTGCTTCGAGGTCATATTCGGGGCCGATAGCATCTCGTAAATGGGCCAGTGAACGAGAGTAGGCGATGGCGGTCGCTGAGCGGTCGTAGGCTGCTTTTACCGGGGTGGTGAAGCCGTGATCGGATTGTGAGTAGAGGTGGTATTTGAGATTTGAATGGTCGGCAAATGCCGAATCGATCTGAGCAACCACATCGGCTGGTGTATAGCTGTCGAGCCCGGCGATGTGCTGCATCAGCGGGCAGCTGATATTGGCGGCTTCATCGAGGTGATGTTCCAGTCCCACACCGTAATAGCCAATCGCGACATCGATCGGTTGGCGAGCGGCGGTTAGGTAGGCAAGGCTGCCACCCAGGCAGTAGCCCAGAAAACCCACCTTGCCAGTGCATTCGGGCAGGGCTCTTAGTGTCGCCACGGCGCTACCGACATCGTCGACCGCTTTGTCGACGTCGAGTTGCTGGTACAGGCTAAAGGCCTTTTCTCGATCCTGTTCGGAATAACCAAGATCAACACCCATTTCGAGCCGCCAGAACAGGTCGGGTACCAACACCACATAGCCCTCGGCGGCATATTGTTCGGCCATCTCACGCATGAAGGCGTTGATGCCGAATATCTCCTGACCAAGTACCAGTCCAGGCCCGCTACCTGCTGGCGGTAGCACCAGGTAGCCATTAAATTCGGCTTTGCCTTCACTGCTGATATAGATGAGTTGGCTGGGCATGGATCGGTTCCTGATGATTGGTGAGTTTAGAGATCAGTGACTGGCTAGGTGTCGCTCCATTTCCCCCAATTTTCGATGGCAGCTGTTACCGCGCCGCCGTTATCAGGGCCGACTTCTTTGGCGATCAGGTGGTTGAGCTTGCTGTTGAATTCCATGATTAGCGCCGGATCAAAATGGTTGCCGTGGGCCAGGTTGATCATTTCGTCTGGGTCGGTTTTACGATCAAACAGTTCAATATCATTATCGCGCAACAGTGCTTCTATAGTCTGCGGAGTGTTGAAGTTTGCGGCGGCAAAGTAACGGGTGAATTTGTAACGACCATCAAAGAAGGTGCGTTGTAGGCCGCGATTGTTGAAGTTGGGTTTCAGGTCTGGATCTGGCTCCTGGGTGAGAGCATTGGCGGTGGCTTTGCCGACAAAATTGCGGTCGGTGGTGAGCAGGCCGTCATAGTTGTAGAGCAATCCCTCCGGGCGCAGGGCAGCTAACTCATCGCTGGGGGTAAGTGCCAGAAAGCTGAAATCTTTGCCGGGCAGGTCGCCGGCCAGTTCAGCCAGTTGATCCGGGTTTCCACCGGCCAGCGTATGAATGGTCGGGAACAGATCAACATGAGAGCTGAGAGCCGCACATTGGGCGTTATCTGGGCCTTCGGGATGGGCAATCATCAGCGGCACGTGAATATGTTCGTCGTAAGCGCCGGGGCCCTTGTTGCGCATGCCGCCGTGAGCGCCGCCATATTCACCATGATCCGATGTGAAAATAATAATGGTGTTGTGCTGCATTTTCAGCTCGGCCAGGGTGTCGAGCACCGTGCCGATAGTGCGATCGTTGTCCTGCAGCAAATTAAGATAAAAATCACTGTGCAGTTGCCACATGTCTTCCCGATCGTTGGGAATGGGCCCGACCAGTTGATCCCAGGCGGCAACAAACTCGGCGTGGGATGCAGGCCGATCTGGTTCACTCAGAGACTGGTGCAATCCTCTGGCCGGTGGGGAATTCCAGACTTTGCGATAACCCTCGGTATCCGGCGCTGGACGCAACATGCGGGCGACATTGGGGTTTTGCTGAACTTGCTCCCCTGGCAGGTCAACATTGACCCATTGAATGTCGTGGGGGTTTACCAGTGAAACAGTCAGTGCCCAGGGTTTGCCCGCTCTATTGCTGATAGTGCCCTGACGGCGCAGCCAGCTGATGGCAGCAGCGGCGATGACGTCGTCATCAAAGTAACCTTCCAGCGGCAGGCCAAATCGGTCGCCGTGGGGATCCCAGTCATTAAAACCAAAGGGTTCGAGAGCCCTGGCAAAACTGCGGCCACCGGGTTTGAGGGAATCTTTAGACAGATGCCACTTACCCTTGTAACCGACTGTGTAGCCAAGGTTTTGCAACGCATTACCCCAGGTCGGGGTGCCTTTTGGAAAGTCAGGCGCATAGGGATAGTTAGAGTTATCAAACAGGCCAGTTTGTTGCTCATGACGACCGGTATAAATCACGCCCCGAGAAGCGGTACACATGCTGGAAGCTGTGTAGTGGTTTTGAAAACTAACCCCACTGGCGGCAATGCGCTGTCGATTGGGCAGTTCAAACCCGGCCACGGTTGGGTATTCAAAACTTTCCTGATCTGAGGTAATAAACAGGATGTTGTA